>JAKIYJ010000018.1 GCA_022708585.1 Bacteroidota bacterium | reverse complement strand
TTTGAATATTTTTATCCCGGAAGTGAATTTGTTGATTATGTGGGTGTAGGCGTACTAAATTTTGGTAATGTAGCTTCATGGTCTCAATGGTGGACTTTTGATGAAATTTTTGGACAACATTACAAAGAACTTGCAACTTTTGGCAAGCCCATTATGATAACAGAATTTGGATGTCTCGGCTGGGGTGGAGATAAATGCCAATGGTTTATGGAAGCTCTCAATAATTTACCTTCCAGATACCCCGCAGTTAAATCCATAATGTTTTTTCATGTTTCAGAAGATAAAACTACAACAATGCAGGCTCTAAACTGGTATATAAAATATGATACTGTATGTACAAGAATTATAAGAGAAGAAATAAAAAAATGGCCTTTAAGTTCTAAAGTTTACTACAATAAATAATGGATTTTCATTCATAATCACTTAACAGCACAAGCAAGTGTAGCAAGGCTTACTCTTACATTTTTAATTGTTAATAATAATCCGGTACAGGACTCTATTGTAGCACCAGTTGTTACCACATCATCAACAAGTAATAAATGTTGATTTTCTACCTTTTCAGTGTTTTGCAAAGCAAACACTTCACTTACATTTTCCCATCTATTAAATCTTGTTTTGTGTGTTTGAGAATCCGTTGCAGTATTTTTTATCAAAACCTCTGTTTCAACAGGTATGCCCATACTCTCTGATAAACCTTTGCTTATCATTTCACTTTGATTATATCCTCTCAATTTTAATTTCTTTGGATGAAGTGGAACCGGTATTATTTTATCAACTGAACTGTATATCTCGGTTTTCTTTAATTCATAACCATATACCTTACCCAGAATTATTCCTACTTCTTTATTATTTTTATATTTTAAACAATGCATTAAATGTTGAACAGTATTGCCTTTACTAAAAAATAAAAAGCTTGAAGCCATCTCTATATTTACTCTGCCCCAGAAAATACGACTTACTGGATTATCAGCCAACAAATGAAAATTGGTACGAGGTAGATTCATCCAGCATCTGGCACAAATGACATTTTCGTGTTTAAACAGTGAATTACCACAACCTGCACATATTCTGGGCCATATTAATGATAAAAAATCTTCTTTTATATACGAAATTTTCATCCTTACCTGAGATTAATCATAAAATATTGATTAAAAATAATAACAATATAATTTTTAACCCAGTTAAAATGAGTAAGTATTATTATTTAATGAGTATTATTGTTGAATATTTCTTTATCAGAGTACATATTAAAAATATGCTCTGAGTTGCACACTGCCTGTATGTATTATTTTTGAACCAGGAGATGACCTGCCATCGTATAAAAATATCATCTGTAAATATTCTGACAAATTCTGCTGAAAACTGATATTCCAAACAACATTATCACCAGGTTTTAAGCCTTCTATCATTTCATATGCTATAGGTGTATTTTCCGGATAAGCAAATTTTATATTTATATAATTTATTTTTGCCGAAAAACTGCCTTTCGATAGAATATTATACCTCAATTCACTTCCTGCCTGATTTTTAAATGCTTTTTCATTTACCTCTCCATTCCTGTTTTCCTTATTGGAATACATCCACCTGATGCTTATTCTATATTTATTGGATGGTTGCCACGAAAGTGAAGGTTCGCCCGACAAATTCATTATCTTGTAATCCTGTTTTGGAAAATATTCAGACATAGACTTCTTGTACATTTGTATTAAATTGATTCTGAATGTAAATTCTTTTGATAAACATACTCTGATATTAGCAGTCCAGCCATTTAGCATTCTTGCTTCATAACCTGTATTTAATAAATTTTTGTTACGCGTATCCTGATACGATAAGTCGGAACTGAACTTAGTCCCACTTCTGTTATAAAAAAGTGTACTTTTAAAAGAAGAAGCCAGCATAACAAGTGAACTGTCATTAATGTTATTAGAAAAAGGATTTAAAGAATTTACATCAAAACCTCCATTCGTCTTATGTTCTATACTGTATGCCATATTTCCTGAAAATTTTGATAACATTGTAACAAATCCATTTTTATCCCCTGAAATTTGTCGTGGATTAATATTAATAACTTCACTGAATTGATTGAAATATGTTTTAATATAATCATTGGTTGGAGTATATATTCTAACAAAATTAGCTTTATCGTTAAAAATAGCAATTTCAAACTCATTTAATTCACGTATATTGTTATTGTTGTAATCTGTCCATTGATATGTTCCCTGTCCTGCGGCAACTTCAATGTATGAAAATTCCTTTTTACGTTCCATGCCTGAACTGCATTCATAAAATGTATTCAATGTAATTGTTTTATTCACAAGTTTTGCAAGATGTTCTATTCGCCCATCAAGAGTTTGCCCGGCTTGAGTTTGAATCAGGGTTTTATCGTTAATTTCGAGTTGTCTGAATGTTCCTGTAAATCTAAAAATATTAAGAGGATTTTTTATAAGATCCATTTTAAAACCGGAATTGAAGGAACTGGTACTTTTGGAAAAGGATTTTCCATTGCTTATAAAATCGTTTCTGCCTTTGTAAAACAATTTAAAACTGTATTTGGAAGTATCAACTTTTTCGGCAAAAATTTCATATTCATTAAAAGCAAAACTTGAAAATAAAAGTGAATCTTTTGAAACAGGTTTTAATTTATTGTTTTCGAGAATGTCATTAATTCCAATTGTAAAAAGTTTAATATTTTTTGAAAATGAAGTATTTGCTGTAATATATTGGAATGAAGTTTTATTGGATTTTCCATTCAATAAGCTTGTATTAAGTGAAAAAGCATTTTTTTTATTTTTAAGATTGGTAAATACATTATGTTTTAACGCTGAATAATTGTTTGAATTGAATAAGGCAGATAAATTATAGCCAATATTGCCTGTTCCCGGTTTTACAAATTCAAAAGACAATGTTGGCTGATGTTTCATACCGTAATTTTCTGCAAACAGGTTCCAATTTCTTTCATATTCAGCTGTTTTATATCTTTCAATGACCGAGAAATTTTTACTTTCCATTTCATAAACCAAAGTACTGTTTAATTTCCAGTTTTTTTCGTTTGATGATAATTTAGTGCTGTTATTAACCCAGGTTTTAAAAGCAATTCCAGTGTTATCATCATTATTAATATCAGAAAATGTATTTTTATCGTAAACACTCAATGCTATTTCAATTCCTGATTTAGTTTTTGGTTTAATCATATATTCGGTTGATATGGCTATCATCTGTTTTTTTTCAGGAGCTATAAGACTTTTTACTGGTTCCCAATTTCCTTGGGGAATGCCATTAACAGGTGCAATCCATTTAAAAACCTTTCCATTAACAGAAGAAACAACACGAATATAGTTTCCCTTGCCGTTTCCTAAATCAGAAAAATTTAGTCTATATCGAGCATTATCAGGATTCGTAGAATAAACAAAAACTGAATCATAGTGAATTCCAGCCACAACAGTATCAATCATTTTGTACAAAACTTCATTATTGCTATAATTAACCATTTCAATATTTGGGATATAAGCCGATTCAATATTATCACCTACTTGACTCAATAATTGTTTTTGTTCTTCACTTAATTTAATCTGAAAATTTTGATTTTTATGATCCTGTTCCGAAAAAACAGAAAAATTAAATTTAACTTTTTTTGAATCATAATCTATATTGGTAAGAATTAATGACCTTGCATAATTACGTTCAGAATATTCAAATTCTACAATTATCCTCTTTTCACAGGTTATTATATTTGTCGGTGTAAAAGTAACTTCAGCAGTGTTGTAATCAATAACATAATCTTTGTCATTTCCTCTTGAAAGTAAGACACCATCAAGAAAAACCTTTTCCGATCCAGCTAAAACCACAATAAAATTTTCATTATTAGCTCCTTTGAGTTTATACGGGCCTTGGTTCCCTTCAACTCCTGCAATTTGGTTTCGAGCATATTTCCCTTTTGAAACAGCTGCTGCGGCTGTAATATTCACCGTTGAACTGTCTCCCTTTTTATTAAATAACGCCGTTGATGTTGAAAAAAGAGCTCCCTGAGTTTTTTTATTGTATCTCATAAAATATGAGCCTTCACTATTAACATTGAAATCTCCTGCTGTAAGTGATGATTTGCCAGCCATCACCTTTATAAAAACCTTATCAAACTCCTGTAACTGTGAAGTATTTCCTTCTGGCTGTACAGGAATATTATTGTCTGTTATAGCTGCCAGAATACTTACATCTTCACTTATTTTACCCGATAATTGCAGATTTAATCCAGAAGTTATGCTCATATCCTGACTGTTACCGAATGAGATACCGCGTGAGATACTACCTGACCTTTCCAATTCACTTTTTGAATAAATGTTATAATCTGATTTTTCATTACCATAAAAAACATAAGGCGATACAGTTTCATTTATTTCATTATCAATTGATTTCTTGTGTGTAAATATTTTAGAAAGGTTAAAAGAGAAAGTTTGATATTTGATATTGAAATAAGGATATGATTTATATAATTTCACAGAATCGTTGATAAAATACATTTTTGCTTTTGAATAATCGATTTTATAAAAAGATGATGGTACTGAATTCCCCAAAGTATCAGAAATAGTGAAACTTTCAGGGACTATACTTAAAATATCTATATGTAAAGTATCATATAACAAAAGAGAAATCTTCCTGTCGTATTTTTGCCCAGTTTCCTGAGTATACAGAGTAACAGGAATCATAAATATTAAAACAAAAGAAAATGCAACAATAAATTTATTCACATTACAAATATACTTTAAGCAGTATTATGATATTAAAAATAAGAGCAGACATAAAATACATTAATTTCGCATTTTAAATAATAATCACATATAAAATGTTTACAAAAAAATCTTTTGTTTCTTACAGTTTAATTGTTGTTGGTGCATTTATAATGGCTACAGGATATGTATATTTTATTTCTCCCAATAAGATTGTACCGGGTGGAGTATTTGGTATTTCAATAGTAGTACACTATCTTACCAAAGGGATATTTGCGTTTGCTCCTGATGGCATTCCAGTTGGTTTTACAGGCTTAATACTAAATATTCCATTAACTATTATTGGCATTAAAGTACTTGGACCACGTTTTGGTTTCAGAACCATTTTAGGATTAATCTTAACATCAGTTTTTATTGATTTTTTAACATATTTTCAGGGGGATGTGCCTTTGGTTGCGGACGATATTTTGCTATCCGCAATTTTTGGTGGAGTAATTATTGGATTGGGGCTGGGGTTGATTTTTAAAGCAAGAGCTACCTCGGGCGGATCTGACATTATAGCAATGATTATTCAAAAATATACTAAAATCCCGGTGGGGCAGGCTCTTATGTATGTTGACTCTTTTATTGTACTGCTTGGTCTTATAGCTTTTAGAGATTGGAAAATTCCTCTTTATTCATTGGTAACGATTTTTGTAACAGCCAAATTTATTGATACTGTTCTTGCTGGATTTTCTTATGATAAAACTTTGTTTATTATTTCTGAAAAACATAAAGAAATTCGTGATTTTATTGTAAATGAACTCAATAGAGGCGGTACCTTTATTAAAGGACAGGGCATTTATAAAGGCAATGAAAGAACCATACTTTATACTGTCGTTAATCGTAAAGAACTTGCCCAACTCGAAGATTTTATAAGTCGTACTGACCCCGATGCTTTTATGAGTATTATTGATGCTAATGAAATCCTTGGTGAAGGTTTTAAATCAATTAGAGAAAAAACCAGTAATTGACCATAATAAGTTTATTTATTGAGTCCACTCTGAAAAGTCATTTTTATTTTGAATTATTTTTTGATAAATAAATAAATTAATTTCATAGACGAATTGATTAAAAATATAGATAAATTTAATTAGAATTTGATTTATAGACTTTTCAGAGCAGACTCTTTATTTAAAAAAAAACTTTTGTTCGTATTCAATCAAATTTATATAAATTTCCTCTAAAAAAAACTTTTTTATGTGCTTGTGTGTCAATTGAAAATTTACATGTACATTTGCAAAATAAAATATTTCAAAAATTAAAATATTATGGCTTACAAAATTGATGAAGATTGTACCGCATGTGGTACATGTATTGATGAATGTCCCGCACAAGCAATTTCGGAGGGTGATATTTACAAAATTGATCCTGATCTTTGCACAGATTGTGGTAGTTGTGCTGAGGTTTGTCCTGTTGAAGCAATTCATCCTGAATAATAAGATGATAATTGTTTCTTAATTGTACAGTCCCGTTTTTATACGGGACTTTTTTGTGTTTTTACACTACAAATTTAATTTTGTAATCTTGTCCAAATAATTAAAAGGCTAAAACAGACTCTTTTTTTGATTTTTTTTGTATAGGTTTCTATGTTGAAATAATCAGGAGAAAGTAAATTATACTGCAAAATTTTTCGTAATTTAGTACGTTAAATTTTTCAGAGTATTTATTTTTATGAAAAAACTTTTTTTGTATTTTACATTATGTTTTTTCAGTTTTTGTGCATATTCTACACATGAACGTGCGGGGGAAATAACGTACAGATGGATATCTGGCTTTACTTATGAAATTACTCTGATAACTTACACTTTTACTCCAAGTCCGGCTGATAGACCTGAACTTGATGTATATTGGGGAGACGGCAGTTTTTCAACTATACCGCGCAATGAAAAAATTAATATGCCCAATAACATCAGTAAAAATACATATATTGGCATACATAGTTATTCGTCATCCGGAATTTATACTATTTCTATGGAAGACCCTAACAGAAATTATGGTATTTTAAATATTCCCAATTCAGTGAATATTCCTTTTTACCTTGAAACTACCTTAATGATTAATCCATTTATTGGCGCTAACAATTCTCCCGTTTTACTTAATCCTCCTATCGATAACGGTTGTGTAAATCAATTATATGTTCATAATCCAGGAGCTTATGATTCTGATGGGGATAGTCTTAGTTATAAACTTGGTGTATGTAAAGGTGAAGATGGACTTGATATTCCGGGTTATATTTTACCACTGGCCAGTAATTCTATCACTATAAATCCTTATACGGGCGATCTTGTCTGGGAAAATCCTGTTATGCAAGGGGAATATAATGTTGCAATTATAATTGAAGAATGGAGATATGGTGTGCTGGTGGGGACTGTATTAAGAGACCTTCAAATTCAAATTGTTGCCTGTAATAATCAACAACCTCATTTTGCAGAAATAAAAGATACTTGCGTTGAAGCCGGCAGTTACCTTCAATTTAATGTGTCAGCTTCGGATGTTGATAATAATATCATTACATTATCGGCAACTGGTGGCCCATTGATACAAACTATAAATCCTGCTCAATTTTTATCAGTATCCGGTACCGGTACAGTTAATTCTATGTTTAGCTGGCATACTGCCTGCGAACATGTCAGAAAACAACCATGGCAAGTGTATTTTAAAGCTACCGATAATGGGCAACCAGTAAATCTGGTTGATATTAAAACATATCATATTACTGTTGTTGCTCCTGCTCCTGAAAATCTTACTTTACAACCAGCAGGAAACTCAATTATTCTTAATTGGAATACAAGTCCTTGCTATAATGCTATTGGGTATAGAATTTATCGTCGTAACGGTTACTATGGCTATTTTCATTCTTATTGCGAAACAGGAGTCCCATCTTATACAGGATATGTTAAAATAGCCGATATTCAAGGTATTAATAATACAAACTATATTGATGACAACAATGGACAGGGGCTTATACAGGGAATAGATTATTGTTATATGGTTATTGCTTATTTTGAAGATGGTGCCGAAAGTTATGCTTCTGTCGAAGAATGTACATCCCTTATCCACGATTCTCCTGTTATTACAAATGTTAGTGTAAGAAATACAAGTAATACACAGGGTTCAATATATGTTGCATGGAGTAAGCCTACTGAAATAGATACTTTACAATATTTGGGTCCATATAAATATATCATTTTCAGATCTAATGGCTTTTATGGTTCTAATTTAGTTAAAATAGATTCTTTAAACAGTTTAAATGATACAATTTATATAGATACGTTGTTAAATACAAAAGATAATGCATACAGTTACAGAATTGACTTAATAAACAATGCTCCTGGCAATTATGCATGGATAGGTTCCTCACAAGTTGCTTCTTCGGTTTTTTTATCTATTACTCCTTCTGATAATAAACTTCATCTTTCCTGGTTTGTTAATGCACCATGGACCAATGAACATTATGAAATTTATAAATACAATAATTATTCTTCTTCATTTGATTCAATAACCACTGTTGTAAATCCCCATTTTAATGATACAGCACTTGTTAATGGTAATGAATATTGTTATAAAATTAAAACTGTTGGAAAATACTCTGCGCCTGGCTTTATCACTCCAATTATTAATTGGTCACAAATAAAATGCGATTATCCTGTTGATACAGAACCTCCCTGTTCTCCTGTATTGCAAGTAGAATCGGATTGTTACCATATCCAAAATATTTTACACTGGTATTTACCTTATGATACCTGTAATGATGATGTAGCTGCTTACGAAATTTACTATTCACCAACAGATAATGGTGATTACAGTTTGGTGCATCATACAAATAACATTTTTGAAAATAGTTTTGTTCATTCTGATTTAATTTCAATAGCAGGATGTTATATGATTATATCTATTGATTCTTTCAACAATCATAGTTTGCCAGTAAATCCTGTATGCATAGATATTGATGTATGCGGCGAACTTTATAATTTGCCCAACGTATTTACTCCCGACGGCGACGGAGTAAATGATTTTTTTAAACCTTATGAATATAAATTTGTTGATAAAATTGACCTTACTATATTTAATCGCTGGGGAAATATTGTTTTTAAAACATATAATCCAGATATTAACTGGGATGGCAAAAATGAATATACCGGGCAAAAATGTAGCGATGGTGTTTACTATTATGTTTGTGATGTTTATGAAAATAGATTAAAAGGAAAAATTAAAAGAAATATACATGGTTTTTTCCATTTAATCAGTAAATAAATTATAATAAGTTCATAAAATATGGAGTTATATATTATGTAATTCAAGTTAATAAAGATAAAATACTCATTAAATCAAATATTGAAATAATAAATGATCCCACTCGAAAAGTCTATAAATTTAATTATAATTAAATTTATCTATATTTTTAGTCAATTTATCTATGAAATTGATTAATTTATTTTATCAAAAAATAATTCAAAATAAAAATGACTTTTCAGAGTAGATTCATAAATCAAAATTTAAAAAGGATATTGTTTTTTAAAATTGTTTCTCATATTAAATTTGAAAGATATTTAATTGTGGTTGTTTAGTTTTATAAGATTTGTTTGTATTAATATAAATTAATGAGTAGATAAATACAGTATTAATTAAAATAATTAAGTAATGTTTACAGGAATTATAGAATCTTTAGGCAAAGTTGTCGATATACAAAAAGATAAAGGGAATTTACATATTAAAATTCAAACACCTATTGCAAAGGAATTAAAAATAGATCAAAGCCTGGCTCATAATGGAATTTGTCTTACAGTTGTACAGGTTTTCCCTGAAGAGTCGGCTTACATTGTCACTGCTGTAAAGGAAACATTAGACAGAACAAATTTAAGTTTTCTTAAAACAGGAGATGAGATAAATCTTGAAAGAAGTATGAAATTAGATGGATGCTTTGATGGGCATATAGTTCAGGGGCATATAGATCAAACAGCTATATGTATTTCCATTGAAGAAATCGAAGGCAGTTGGAAATACTGGTTTGAATATGACCCCTGTAAACAAAATATAACCGTTGAAAAAGGCTCTATTTCAGTTAATGGTGTTAGCCTGACAGTGGTTGATTCAGAACCTGGATCTTTTTCAGTTGCAATTATTCCTTATACCTGGCAGGTTACAAATTTTCACAATTTCAAAAAAGGAACTGTAGTAAATATTGAATTTGATATTATAGGAAAGTATATTACTAAACTTTTTAATTTATACTTTAATAAAACTGCCAATAATCAGTCAACTTAATTGAATTTACACTAAAGTACTTGAATACAGCTATTAAAATGAGAAGTTAAAAGAATATATTTATTTTTTCCCAAGTATTGTTACAGTACCATGTACTTCTTTTAAAATCTCATCTCCACTGCTACCAGAACCATAATTTATATTAAGTATGTAATAATACACACCATCACTATGTCCTTCTCCATCCCAATCATTTTGATAATTTGAACTTTCATAAATCTTTTTACCCCATCTGTTAAAAATAACTATACTGCTATTAGGATAATATTCGAGGTTAACAATTTTAAATTGGTCATTAAGACCGTCATTATTGGGAGTTATCACATTAGGGATGGTAAGATCACAAGGTTCTACTTTAAGCAACATCATATCAGTAACGGTTGTACATCCTGTAACACTAACTGTAATCTGGTGATCTCCTGGTTGTTGGTCAGTAATTGTAACAGTAGGTGTTGTAAGGCCTAATGGTGACCAGGAATATGTGTAGCCATTGCCAGGTTGAGCGGCTCCATTAATAGTTAAATGTTGATGTTTGCAAATTGTAGTATCTTTAAGGTTTATCACAGGTTTTGGTATAATTTGAACATTTTTTGAATCGGAGACATCACACTGGTTATTTCCCGGCAAAGGATTAACAGTAACAGAATATATATCTGACGTATTAACATTAATAGTTTGAGTGGTTGCACCAGTAGACCATAGATAATACATACCTGGATTGCCTGCATCAATAATAAATGCAGTTTCAGCACAGGTGTCATTACCTAAATCAACAACGGGTTGAGGCACAAATAATAAATTGACTGAATCACTTGCATTGCATCTTGTTCCATTTCCTCCATCTACTATAACCGAATACGTTCCTGTTTGTGTTACCGTAATAGTTTGAGTTGTTTCTCCTGTATTCCAAAGGTAAAGAGTTCCACTGCCAGCATTAAGGGTGATATTTTGCCCATCGCATAAACTGGTATCTTGGATAAGATTAACAACGGGCAGGTCAACTATTTTAACTTTAACTTGATCATAACCAGGGCATATCATAGTGCTGCCATCATCAACTGTAACTTCTATAATATAGTCACCAGCTGGGAGAATATTGGAATTAACTGAAATAAATGTATCCTGTATTGGTGAAAGAATTCCATTAATTGTCCAGGCATAATTGACGGCAGAAGTATCAGCCAGGGCGCTAATAGTATACGTTTCTCCTTTACATAGAAGGGTGTCGGGGCCCAGGTCAACCCACATACCTTTAACTGTGATGCAATAGGAATAAGTTTGTGTACCAAAGTAGGGGCAAGCATCATCAGTAATTGTAGCTGTAAAGCAGTGAGGTACATTACTAACATCATTTTGGCTTGGTGTCCATGAAAAATAGCCATAAGCATTAGGAGTGTTATTGTTTGTAACATTAAATGTACCTGTTGGTATACCATTATTCCAGCTTAAATTAAGGTTTTGGTTTGAATTAGGATCGTAGGGATAAATTCCGAAACTTATAGTATTTCCAAGACATAACGCTGTTTGATACACAGTATCATTAGGATTATATTGAGTTGATTGAGGGTTCAAACCTCCTAAAACTGGTAAAGTATTGGTACAGGTAATAACGTTTACCTGAATATCTCTGTAAACACTACCAATTTTAACAGGTACTCCATTAATAGTACGCCATTCTTCAACTAAAACAGCCATAACAGTTATAACATTTTGAGTAGGAGTCATGCAGATATCTCCGGTATTATGGTCAATAGTAACAGGAGGATTTGATGGTAAAGGTTGAGTAGCATTCAAACCACCAATATATGATACATAAACTGGTGAACCGGAAGGTCCATTATCATAAGGAGTTACAAGTGAATAGACAAGTGAATCACCATCGGGATCAATAGCTCCATGATTAAAGCAGAAAGTCTGTCCCTGACATATAATAGTTACAGGGGGATTGGAAAATGAAGGGGAACTGTTACAAGGTGCATCTAAATTATTTAAATTAGCGGCTATCCATATACTTGCATTGTCTGGACTACTTATAGTATTAATAGGTGGGTTACGGCAACACAAGCTATAACTCATTACCCAGTCACTACAGGGAGGTAAAGTCACTTGTGCTTCATAAATCCATTCTCTTAAACCATATATAGAACCTCCTGAACAAGTAGTGGGTTGTGAAGGGCAGGCAGGAGTAACTTCTCCTCCTGTCCCAGATATTTTATACAATGTGGCATTAAAATTTTGCCCACAACTTACAGATTTAAAATTTATTGAAACGGAAGAAGGTTCCGAGATGCCGCTACAATCACGATAAAAAGCAAAATGTATAAGATACGTATTGCCACCCAGACAAGTATAAGTTAAATCAGCTCCTGCAATATGTGATGCAAATGATATATTACTGGACAGAATTAACGAAAATACGATAATTATACTTAATAATTTTTTTCTCATTTTTAATTAGATTTTGTAAAAGAAAATTGTTTTTAAAACAATGCTAAAATATAAAATTATTTTTAATTTTTAATTGACATATTAATAATTTTTTCAGTTGCCTAAATTAAATGTTAATTAGAGTTTGTCCATAATGTCCGATTTCATCGTTATTCTCAGCCTTCAAATCAGTCATGTACTTTAGTACACTCCTGATTTTCAGGCTATCGAAACCTCGAACTCGAACATTCTGAAACAAA
>JAKIYJ010000017.1 GCA_022708585.1 Bacteroidota bacterium | reverse complement strand
AGGAGCCCAGGCTATGTATATACTAATTGTATTAATCCTAAACTGAAACTTTTATTAAAAAATTATCAGCTTAGTGATGATATAGCCTTTCGATTTAGTGATAAATCTTGGAACCAATGGCCTCTTACTACTGAAAAATATGTTGATTGGCTAAACGCCTTAGACAGTTCAGAACAAATAGTTAATCTTTTTATGGATTATGAAACTTTTGGAGAACATCAATGGGCTGAAACAGGAATCTTTGAATTTATGAAATATCTGCCTGCAAGAGTTTTCTCTCATTCTACTTATACCTTTAAAACTCCATCTGAAATTTCTGCTGAACTTCAACCTGTGGGAAGCATTTATGTTAATAACCCTGTTTCATGGGCTGATGAAGAAAGAGACTTAACTGCCTGGCTTGGTAATAAATTACAACAAGATGCATTTAATACTTTATATAATCTCGAAAATAAAGTTCGACTAATCAATAATTTTGATATTCAAAAAGATTGGCATTATCTACAAACAAGTGACCATTTTTATTATATGTGTACAAAATGGTTCTCCGATGGAGATGTACATAAATATTTTAATCCTTATGGAACACCTTATGATGCCTTTATTAATTATATGAATATCCTCTCTGATTTTATTTTAAGAGTAAATTCTTTTTCAGATTCAGAAAATTCAATGGTTTTAAGCGAAATTAATAATATTAATAATAACGAAATACTAAATGAAATGACAAAAAAATCAAAAAAAAGTATGACCCCCGGTCGTAAATCAAATTTGAAAGAAAAAAATAAAAATGAACTTCAGTTCTCTGATATAATTTGCTTTTCAAAAACAAATCTTTCAAAAGTAATAAAGAACCTTGATATTGAAACAATTGGTATTGCTCTTATCGGTGCTGATGATGATATTAAGGATGCCATTCTTTCAAATTTGTCGCAACGTGCTTTAATACAATATGAAAAAATGAATTTTGATTATTCTCAAATTATGCAATCTGATATTATTCAAGCAAGAAAAAAAATTCTTTCATTAATGAAAGAAGCAACAGCAGGTCTGAAACGTTACAAGCAAGAATAATAACACATTCAACATAATTGTTGTTTATTTCTGATAATTTGGTTTGTAGAAAATTTTGTGTAATATTCCAAAATTAAAACCAAACAAATATTTTTTGCACACAGAAAGATTAATTTAATATTGGGTCGAAAGGAAAATTTGACCAGAGCGAATAATCTTTTCCTAAATTCTTTACTATTGTATTCCATAAAGTTTCTGGATGCTCATTAAGAATTTCTTCCTTTGCCGTATTGGATATAACCCATGATTTTTCTTTTAATTCATTTTCCAGTTGCAAAGAGTTCCACCCTGCATAACCTATGTAAAACCTGATGTCATCAGGAGAAATAGCTCTATTTATTATCATATCTCTTATAACTTCCATATCCCCTCCCCAATATATTCCCTCAATTATTTTACTGCTTTCTGGAATCTTGTCCCCAAGTGTATGTAATACAAAAAGACTGTCGGTACGCACTGGACCCCCAATAAATATTTTAGCATTAAAATCAGTAAATTCTTTGACTACTTTTTTCAATTTTAAATTAACAGGTTTATTTACTATTAAACCAAAAGAACCTTCTTTTGTATATTCTGCCAAAAGTACAACAGCACGCTTAAAATAAAAATCATTCAGAAAAGGTTCTGAAATAAGAATATTTCCTGAATGAGGTTCGTTATATATTGGCTTTATAGATTCCATTTAAAATTGAATTTAATTCATCACATCTGTCATTTGTTTACAAAAAAAAATCTAAATTTGAAAATAAAATTACAAAAATAATACCATATACATTGATGTTAGTCAAAAATAATTTTAATCTTTATACAAAATTAAGAGAAAAATTTAAATTTTTCTCCTATGAAAGTTATAATATCTTTATCGAAAAAGATAACATCCGCTTTTCTTTTTGTTTTAACCTTTCTGATAGATACATCTTCAATCCTTCATATAATATACCTTTTAATGAATATATAAACTATGATAAATTAAACGAAGAGAATTTTATTGAAAATGTTGTTTTTAATATAGGAATGGCTGAATTAGTGAGTTATTGGAAAAGCGCTTGCCCTCAATATGTATATATTATACCTAAACATTTAACCAATGAACAAATTGAATGGTGGAAGAATTTATATTTTAATGGACTTGGTGAATTTTTTTGGCTTAATAACATCAAAACCAATAAAAATGATTTTATGACTATTGAAACCTCAGGAGACAAAGTTTTGCTTAAAAATCTGAATTTGCATTACAGTCAAAAAACTATTGTTCCTGTTGGAGGGGGAAAAGATTCTGTTGTAAGTATGGAATTATTAAAAAATCATAAAAATATATTGCCCTTCGCAATAAATCCCACTACTCCTGTTTTTAATACTATTGAAGCCGCAGGTTTTAATAAGGATAATTTTTTTATAACATATCGTTATCTGGATCCTCTTTTATTTGACCTTAATAAAAAAGGATTTTTAAATGGGCATACTCCTTTCTCTTCAATAGTTGCTTTTAATTCATTGCTCGCTGCTCATCTCACTAATTCTAAATATATTGCTCTGTCAAATGAAGCAAGTTCTAACGAACCTACTGTGCCTGATTCTACTGTTAATCATCAATATTCAAAATCAATCTTATTTGAAAATGATTTTCGTAACTATGTAAGTAATTATATAAACGATGAACTGAATTATTTCAGTTTTTTAAGACCTTTGTCTGAATTGCAAATAGCCAAACTGTTTTCTAAATTTGAGCACCAATACAATGCTTTCAAAAGTTGTAATGTCGGTGGTAAAAACAATATATGGTGTTGTTCTTGTGCTAAATGCTTATTTACTTATATAATTTTATCTCCATTTATAACACAGACAAAAATGAAAGAAATTTTTGGTAAAAATATTTTTGATGATGATAAACTTAAAAATGAACTTGACAAATTGTCAGGTGTAGAAAATATAAAACCTTTTGAATGCGTTGGCACAGTTGAAGAAGTTAATATTGCTTTGCAATCTCTTGATGATAATGAAGTTATTAATAAACCTCTGTTGCAACATTATCGCAACAGTATTTCTGCTAATACTAATTATATAAAACTTTCTGATTATGATTTTCAAAAAATTAATGAAAACAACTTTTTGCCAGATGATTTTAAAACTATATTAATTAATGCATTAAAATCGATATAATAATATTATTATGCTGCAAAAACTAAAAAAATTACTCTATAATTCAAATCCTTTGATATTGGGATTTGGACGTGAAGGTATTTCTACCTATATAACTATTAGACAATTATATCCGAATTTGCTTATTACTATTGCAGATAAAAATAAAAATATAATAAAAACCATTGAAAATTTTAAAGATAATAAACTTGCAATTATTTGTGGAGAAAATTATTTGAATTCTATTGGTGATTATTATCCAGTATTTCGTTCTCCAGGAATTTCTTTAAAATATATTCAAAAGGAATATTCTGAAAAAATTACTTCGCAAACTGATTTTTTTCTAGGTAATTATTCTTCGCAAGTTACAGGAATAACTGGTACAAAAGGTAAGAGCACAACTGCAAGTCTGATTTCATTTATTTACAAATTGTATAATAATGATACATTATTAGCTGGAAATATAGGTATTCCTTTTTTCGATATAATAGATAAAATTTGCGATAAAACTGATATTGTTTGTGAATTGTCGTCTCATCAACTTCAGGATATACATACTGCTCCTCATATTTCTGTGATACTTAATATTTATCAGGAACATTTGGATTATTATAATACTTATGAAGATTATCAAATTGCCAAATTGAATATTATTGAAAAGCAAAATTATGGTGATTATTGTATATATAATGCTGATAATAATATTATTTCAGAATGGATTTCCAATCATAAAATAAAATCAGAAAAATATGCTTTTTCATTAAAACAGCAAGTAGCGAGGGGATGCTATTATGATGATAACAAAATAATTTTTAGAGATAATGATGTAGAACATCTTATTTTTTCTGATAATGTTGATGCCAGACAATTAAAAGGTGAACATAATTTATATAACATTATGGCATCTGTAATTGCTTGCAAGATAAAAGGTATTGATAATAAAACAATTACTGATGGAATTAGAACTATGCCCACTTTAAAACACAGAATGGAATACCTGGGGCAGATTAAGGGTATTCATTTTTATAATGATTCCATATCTACAATTCCAGAGGCTACAATTGCAGCTATTAAAGCTATTCCAGATGTAGATTGTTTAATTTTGGGAGGTTATGATAGAGGTATTGATTATAGTGGGTTAGTGTCATATTTGTTATCTTCTGGTATTAGAATTTTAATATTTCTTGACAGGGCAGGTATTCGAATAATGAATGAAATGAATGAGTTGAAAGAAACAAATGTTTTGAATAAAAAATTGTATTTAGTTCATAATCTTGAAGATGCAGTTAAAATAGCTAAAAAAGAAACATTGGCAGGTAAAGCATGTTTACTTTCACCTGCAGCTGCCAGTTATGGAATGTTTAAAAATTTTGAAGAAAGAGGAGAGGAATTTAGAAAATTGGTCTTAAATTGTTAATATCTACTATTCCTTTTTTACAGTCTTTTTTGTTTTAGCAGGTTTTTTAGCTGCTGTTTTTGGTGTTTTAACCTGTTCTGTTTCAGTTTCAATCTGTTTTTTTAATGTTGTCTTTTTAGTTTTTACCTTATCTTTGACTGTTTCTGTTTCATCTTTTGCAGTTTTTGCAGATACAGATTTTTTGACTGATTTTTCAGGGTGTTCTACTGTTTTTGCTTCATCTTTTGCAGTTTTTGCAGGTACAGATTTTTTGGCTGATTTTTCAGGGAGTTCTACTGTTTTTACTTCATCTTTTGCAGTTTTTGCAGGTACAGATTTTTTGGCTGATTTTTCAGGGTGTTCTACTGTTTTTGCTTCATCTTTTGCAGTTTTTGCAGGTACTGTCTTTTTGGCAGTTGTTTTTTGTGTTTTCTTTTTTTCAAATTCTTTTACTTCTTTTTCTTTATCTTTTTTATCAGAATATTTTGTATCAAGTTCACTTGTGTTAACTTTTTCTTTTATTTCTGTTTCAAGATTTTCAATATAAGAAGGAGTTGTAATTAATTCTTCCGTTGCCACAGTCTGATTTATTTCAGAAGTTGTAGTATGTGGAGTTATATTTTCAATAACTTTTTCAGAAGATGAAGGAGTTTTTACGAAATTAACTTTCTTTTTTCTTGAACGTCTAACGCCATAAGAGCCCTTCCATATTTTACCTCTTCTTGTTTTTTTATCACCTTTTCCCATAATAAAAGTTTTTAATGTTGAATATGAAAATTATATTTCGACAAAGATAGTAAAAAATGTTATGTTATATTTGATTATTATTTTCATTTTTATAATTTTTCAAAAATTCTTTTTCAAGTATTTTTGAATGCTTAATTGTATTTTTAGCCCATTGTAATAAAATTTTATATTTTTCATCTTCATTAAGTTGCCATCTAATTGAACTGGTATGTAATTTATCTATAATTTCTGATAAGGTTATTGCTACTGCTACCGATATATTATAACTTTCAGTAAACCCATACATTGGCAATTTAACAAAAGCATCGGCTGCATTTATCACAATATCGGATAAACCTTCGAGTTCGTTACCAAAAACAAAAGCCGCAGGACTATCAAGTGGAAATTTATGTAATGTATAACCTTCACGGTGTGGGCAGGTTGCAATTATCCTGTATCCTGTTTTTTTTAATTTAAAGATACAATTTTCAGTATTATTTGCTAAATCATTATACCTGATAATATTAATCCATTTTGCGGAACCAAGTGTTACTTTGGGGTTTATGTTATAAGTATTTTTATTTTCAATAATATGAACATCTTGAATACCCAGACATTCTGCCGTTCTCAACACCGCACTTGCATTATGCGATTGGAATATATCTTCTAATACAACAGTAATATATCTTGTACGTTTGGCAATAATTTCTTCAAATTTTTTTTTGCGTGATTCTGTAATAAAAGAAGAGAGGTAATAATATAATTGTTTTTGAATATCAGATTTATCTATCATATAGTTTATTTCCTCTTAAAAAAGCATCAATATACATAACATTTTTGCATTCAGGTATTATTTCTTTAAGAAATATAATACCATCTTTTGTACCTATCCCCAAATATGACTTATTATCAGTATAAACTGTACCTGGAATATATTTATCATCTGAAATTTCATAATCAGCTTTTAAAATTTTAATATAAATATTTTTACCATTATCAAGTTTTAATTCAGTAAAAGCGGCAGGGTGTGGGCTTAATCCTCTTATCAGATTATAAATAGTTTTACAATCATTATTCCAATTGATTTGGCAGATATTTCTTGAGATTTTAGGAGCCTTTTTAAGTATTTCTTCTGGAAATAAATGATTCTGATCTATTGGTGAAATGTCATTCTTTTGCAAGGCTATAACAGTGTTAAGTAAAAGTTCAGCGCCAATTATTTTCATTCTATCGTATAATTCACCAGTTGTTTCATTTTCGAATATTTCAATTTTTTTTGTCATCAGTATTTTACCAGTGTCAATTTTATCATTAAGAGCAAAAGTGGTGAGACCCGTATATTTTTCACCATTTATGATTGCCCAGTTTATTGGAGCTGCTCCTCTGTATTGTGGTAGAAGAGAAGCATGCAGATTAATACTTCCTTTTGGTGGTATGCTAAACACGGATTTGGGTAATATTTTGAATGCTACAACGATGATAAGAGTAGGGGCATAAGATTTCAGTTTATATAAAAAACTTTCAGAGTTTAAATCAACAGGTTGAAGCAGTGGTATATTATTTTTAATAGCGTAATCTTTTACTGGAGAGGTTTTGATTTTTAAGCCACGTCCTGCTGGTTTGTCGGGTGCAGTTACAACAGCACATACATTAATGTTGTTTTTAAGCAGTATATCTAATGAAGGTACGGCAAAATCAGGGGTACCCATAAAAACGACTTTAAAATCATCATTATCAAGTAAATTCATAATATGAAATGGAAGAAAAATCAACTATTTTAGATTATTTTTTTTGAGAGAAGCCATTTTAATTGCAGCGATAGCAGATTCAACGCCTTTATTTCCATACTTACCCCCTGCACGATCTTCTGCTTGTTGTCTGGTATTTGTTGTAAGTACACCAAAAATAACAGGTATATCAGTATTCAGGTTTAATTTCATTATTCCTTGTGATACTGCCTGGCAAATAAATTCAAAATGTCTTGTTTCGCCTTGTATTACACAGCCAATGCAAATAATAGCATCAAGTTTTGAATTATCGATTAAAAATTTAGTTCCTTTTGGCAGTTCAAAACTGCCAGGAACATAAGTAATATAAATATTTTCTTTTTTTACTTTGTGTTTTAATAGAGTATCTATTGCGGCTTGTGCAAGTGAAGTTGTTATATCTTCATTCCATTCGGCGACGACAATACCGATAGATAAATTACTTGCATCAGGGATGGCAGCGGGGTCATAACAAGAAAGATTTTTTAATTCCGATGACATTTTTAAGTTTATTCAATTTTACCCAGTCCTTTTGCTCGTGCGATATATTTATCAATAGTTCGGGCTTCATTGCTTCGGTGATGTTCTTTTTTAATTTTTACATAAGATTCAATAGCCTTGTCATATTTTCCCATAAGTTCTGCTGTCCAGCCAGCCTTCATCAAAAATAAAGGGGTTACGAAGTCATTATCATTTTTGTTTGCAGCTTTTATGTAATAGGCATAAGCCTGTTCTTTATCATCAAGTTCAAGATAAGCATCACCAATAGCGCCCAGAGCCATAGAACTTACAATTTTATCTTTGGATTTAAATTTTTTAAGATATGTAATTGCATCCTCATAGTTATTGGTTTTCAAATAGCAAATTCCAAGGTAATATTTTGCAAGATTTCCGGTTTTAGTTCTACCGTAATCATCAACTATATCAAGAAATCCGCGATAATTTCCATCTCCGTTTATTGCGAGATTAAAAGAGTCCATTGCAAAATAATTTTCAGCTCCATAAATTTGTGAATGAGCTTCTCTTTCTTTGGGTTCTAAAACGTAGGTATGATAAAGCATGCCACCGCCTATTAGCACAACTATACCTATAACAATATAAGTAATAATGTTTTTATTTTTTTCAAAAAACAATTCTGTTTTGCTTAATGCTTCTTCAACGGTACTAATACGTTCTTCTCCTGCTTCTTTTTTCTTTGCCATAGTATATTATATTATTTTAATATGCAAAAATAAAATTTTTTACAATAAAATCATTTATAATACTTAAATTATTTTATAATTTTATTAATTCCCATAAAACTGGATAAACCATTTCTGTTATCGAAGGCAGGACAGGCAAAGTTCCGTAATTATGTTCTTCAATACAGGCATTACATATACCTTTTAATCTTGTTTCAAAATCAGTGATTTTTTCTATTTTTCCTTTTATTTTAATTTCGTAATTAGCTTTATATCCCATTCCTGATTGTTCATTTGAATATTTTGAAAACAAAAAAAGATGTATTTCTTTTGTTTTATTATCACAAATCCATTGACCTTCAAATAAAATACCATCACTTAGCAAAGTTGTTTCACCATTTTTATATAAGCAAAATCTGTCATTAATTGCATATAGTGTATTATCATTTCCGTTTATTATCATCTTTGAAAATTTCCATATAATTTTATCTGTAAACTGATCAAAAATAAAGGTATCAAATGATGTTTCTGGTTTATTTTGGATTGATATGTTTTCCATTTTGTATAAAATTAATTTTTTAAGAAATAAAACAATATTTTAACGTATAATTTTAATATTTAATAGAAATATAAGGAGCATTAATTATCATTTATTGATTTAAATATAAACTTTTCTTTATCATCGCTTGCCGATTCAAGCCAGAGTTCTTCATCGCTTATCTTAATAATTTTGTACCAGGTAGAAAGAAATATAGGTTTAGATGTAATAAAATAATTGTTTATCTGAAATATTTTCCCATTGTTTATAATTTCCCATTTACCTAATCTGCTTTCATTTTCTCCTAATATATTAGAATATATTGAGAAGCAATCACCCGAAGGTGATAATTCCATTATCCATTTATTGTGTTCAACATAATCGTAGCAATTATTTCTGATTATTTTATAAAGTTGCCAGGTTTTAGAAATTTTATTTTTGGTTTTTAATAATTCTGAATCTTCTTTTTGGCAGGTATTTCCGCAATAGATTATTAATATTGACAGTGTAACAATCACTATTGCAATAATAAATTTTATATAATCTTTTGATTTCATTTGAAAATGTTGTTTAACGGTTATTTTTTGTGTGCTAATTTTCGTCAAACTTAACATCTCATAAGATTTTTGTCAAAATAAAATTATTGACAAAGTTTTGGCATTTATTAAATAAGTTGATTTATTGAGTATAACTCAACTTTAAGAAAAAGCGGGAAGGAAGAGGTGGGGTGATTTATTGTAAAGAGGTTGCTTTTAATGGGGGTAAAATTTGCATTAATTATACTGTTTTCAATATCAGTATAATTTTAAATAAATATATTACAGGGAATATGTTATTATAATAAATACTGTATTTTTCTATTGATGAAAAAAATCAGGATTAAATTTTTGTAATTTTTTTGGTAATTATATTTTTCTGATTATCAATTTTGATAAAATAGATGCCTGGAGCATAGTTGCTAATATCCAGTTTTATCATATTGGGAAAGGTTTCAGTGACCATAAAAGTTGCGATAATATTTCCTACAATATCACTAATGCTTATTCTGGTATCTTTAAGGTTGGGGTCATTGCCCATATTAATAACAATATAATCTTTGGCAGGGTTGGGGAATAAATTAATCTGGTTATTGTTTTGCTGTTCATTAATAGAAACGTTCTGGCAGGCATATCTACCATTAATAGCAGTAACATTAGTATTATTAGGATCAAGCCAGTCTTTTAAACGTTTGGAGGCTACTGTTCCATTGTTAGCCCAGGAATAGGAAAATTTGCCGTAATAATCGGGTTCATTGGGTCCTGTTCCAGATCCTGCTCCATTTATTGTACAAGCCGACATTCCGCCAGTAAGTGAGCCTATTAATTGTTTAGAGTTGTTAAAAAGTGGGGAACCCGAGGAACCTTCTTCTGTAACACCGGAGCTCCATTTTACAACCCAGTGGCTATTAGTAGCTCCCCAGCTACCACTTGTTAGAGTTGTAGAATAAGTAGAAATTTTTTTAATATCAGCAGCAGGATGATGAATTGAAACTCCGGAGGGACTGGGAGTTGTACTTCTACTCCAGCCATTGAGGTATAGATTATAACTGGCAGGTGGAGTGTTATTCAGTTTTATAAGATAAAAGTCAGAACCATTATTTCCTTCGTTTCCATCAGTGGCTTTAAATGAAGCACCAGTCATTGTTTTCCATGAAGGTGATGTAGTTGGGGTGGTACAGCCTGGGGCTTCCCAGTTAAAATAAAAAACCCATTGATTTAAATCACTTGTAGAAGCCCCATCACCACAATGGCAGGCAGTTAAAAAATAAGGGGTACAATCTTCTTTAACATTATTTATTAATGATCCCGAACACCAATAATAATAACTTCCTATTTTAATTGAAATTCTCGCAATTCCTCTTTTTTGATCCTGCCAGTTGCTTCCCTGAGGACAATTTACATTAACTTCGCATGCTTGTGAATCTCCAAATTCTTTTGTTTTTAGAAATGGGAAATGAATTAATCTATATCCATAAGCTATTTCATTGATATGGAAAATAGGGCTGGAACTTACCATGGCAGGCTGATAATATTCAATATAAGTTTTTGACCCTTGAATGAACTCGGTAGCAAATAATCCTGATTCATGATTGTTTTTGCTTGTAAAAGCACCAATAACTTGTGTTTTATCTTCATTATACAAATAAAGTTCAGTGCCATCAGGTAAATAAAAATTGTCGTAATAAGTTCCCAATGCCAGAGCATCTGGAGCTTCTATGCATAAAATCCATATTCTATCTCCGTTATTTAGGGTAATCCATGTACCAGAATTATCCATATTTATATCAACAGGTATAGAAACAGCCATTCTAGGAGGCTTTTTAATTTTTTGTTGTTCCAACAGATTGTCTTCAGCATTTAGTTTAACAATATCTGGTGGAATCAACTTAACTGTTGGGAAATTAATTTTTTGTAAGGTTAAATTTGTAAAGCTGGGTGGTATACCGTCTTCACTAATTTGGGCTAATGATTTAAATGTTATATTAATAAAACATAAAATTAATAGTCCATTAAAAATGGTTTGTGTTATTTTTTTCATATATAGTTACTTATTTAATAATATTTTCTTTTTAGAGCTGAATTTATCTGATATAACATTTATTAAATATATACCTGAATTTTGAGAAGATAAATCAATAGTTGTATGATTTACATTTTCTGATAAAGATTTTGATAAAATTTCTTCACCAAGTAGATTATAAACTTTAATACAAGAATTAGTTAAATTATTGTAAGGTAAGGATATTGAGATTATTCCATTAGTAGGATTGGGGGAAATATTAATATTTTGATTTTCTGAATAAAAGTCAGTATTAGCGCCTGATTCACAAACTCTGGGGAAGATGGACATACGTATGTTTAAGTAATTATTCCATGAGGTTGAGAAGTTAGCCCAGGTGCCATCAGCATGTTGTTCCCATGCATTGCAGGGGACAGCCTGTCCAGCAATATTTGAATATAATGCAACAGTATCGCCGACTGCGGTTGGTAATATAATTCCCATATAAAAAGGGCCAGTTATTGTAACAGGTGGATTAAAAAGGACATAAGTATAATCATTATTATTCACATCATTTGCTATGGAAGTAATAGATTTTGTAACAGTAGCAATTGGGTTGTTTCCAGGGGTACCTCCTGTTCCAGAATTATCCCAGACAGCAAATGTAACGTTACCAGAGCCTTTTGCGCGGCCAAATTTAAATACTCCTTCATTTATTTGAACGAATGGGGAATAGTTAGAAAAATATTCTGCTTTAGCTTTGTCTCTGTAACCGTTATTGCCAGCAGCATAGCCACCTGCGCTGGTTTTATATAATACTTCTGTTCCTGATAAAGGGAATCCAAGTGTATCACAAGTTCCAGAAGGTGAAGGAGGGATAGAATTACTAACAATGATATAAGATGATTTAGTTTCAGTATCAGTATTAGTTCCATCAGAAACTGTGAGAGAAACGGCATAAGAACCGGCAGTATTATAAATGATATTGGCAGGGTTTTGAGATGTAGAAGTGTTAGGAGTTCCTCCATTAAATGTCCAATTCCAGGAAGTGGGGTTACCAGTAGATAAATCAGTAAAATTGACAGAGCCGCCCACTGGGATATTGGTTGGGTTTCCAACAAAATTTGCATCTAAAGAAGGAGAAGGGCTGCTGCAAAGTTTACCTTGTAAAGAAGTTGCTCCTGTATTATCCGGGTCAAGCCAGTCTTTTAATCTTGTAGCAGCAGTTGTTCCATTTGATGACCAGGAATAGGAAAATTTTCCATAATGATCTGGTGCAGTAGGAGTTGAGCAATAAGAACTGCCACCAGTTAAATTTCCTATTATTAGTCCATTATTGTTAAATAGAGGAGAACCAGAAGAGCCACCTTCTGTTACTCCATGTCCATTAAGGGTAGCAGCCCATACCACACGCCAGTGTGATTGGTACCCGCTTCCATTCCAATCGGAAGTAACAAGAGTTTGAGTAAAAGTAGATATTTTTTTTATA
>JAKIYJ010000016.1 GCA_022708585.1 Bacteroidota bacterium | reverse complement strand
CCCACTGGACCTACAGGAGTTGCAGGTAGCACAGGACCTACTGGACCTACCGGAGCAGATGGACAAATTGGTGTAACTGGACCTACAGGAGCCATAGGAAGCACAGGACCTACTGGACCTACCGGAGCAGATGGACAAATTGGTGTAACTGGACCTACTGGAGTTGCAGGTAGCACAGGACCTACTGGACCAACAGGAGTTGCAGGTAGCACAGGACCTACTGGACCAACAGGAGTAACAGGCCCTGTTGGCTGTACTGCAACTGATTATGTTATCAAATCAGATGGTAACAGTGCAACTTGTAGCATTATATATGATGATGGTACAAACATTGGCATTGGTACAAACTTACCATTGGAAAAATTAAGAGTAAATGGTAAAACATATTTGCATCCTCAATCTGCATATACTTCCAATAATGCAAAATTCAGTCTGTCTATAGGAGATGACGATACAGGATTGAATTGGGAAAATGATGGAAATATCTCTTTTAGAAGTCAAAATTATAATATCGGCAGCTGGCAGTACTTTAACGATTGTAAATATTCTTATACACTTGGAATAGGCACAAATCCTGACCAATATAGTTCATTATTGATAAAACCATCCGATGGCACCTGTAATGGTACTGGAACAATAACTGATTATTATGGCTTGAAAATTTTGAATAACTCAGGTACTCAAACCCTGTTTTCAGTACGAGGCGATGGACAACTTGCCATAAAAGACGGAACACAAGGAACTGGAAAAGTACTCACATCAGATGCTAATGGTAATACCTCATGGCAAACCCCATCCACAGGAAATGTAACAGGAAATGGATTGAGTAATTACCTGGCAAGATGGGTAGGAACTTCAAATTTAGGAATAGGCATAACAAGAGATGATGGTACAACCGTTGGTATTGGAACATCTCCTAATTCATTATATAAATTATATGTATACGGGGATCCAGGAGATGGTACTGGCTATTTTTATGGTACAGATGGTAATAAAATATCATGGGCTGTTATAGCTGATGCCGGGAAAGAAGGAATTTCTTCATTTTCAGATTCTAAAAGTGGCATATCTGGCTTAACTTCTCAAAGTAATTATTATGGAGTAAGGGGAGAGAATAGTTCATTAACTGGTGGTGCTGGTGTATATGGAATCGGCTTTAATGGTGTATATGGAACAACTAATCAAAATAATCAATTTGGAGTATATGGAAGAGGAACTAGTTCTTCTTCAAATGGAGTTATTGGAATTGGAAGTAATTGCTCAAAAATATATTCTTCTGGTTATGGGGATGGAATTATTGGAATGACTGATGATGCTAATGCTTATGGTGTTATTGGTACACAATATAATGGTTCTAGTGGCGATTGGTGGGGAGCATTAGGGGGAAACTATTTTGGTGCTTATGGTCAATCAGATGAATTTGTATTTGGATATTTAGGAACTTTTTCTTCTTCTAATAACTATGGTGTATACGGTCAAACAAGTGATGATGTTTGGGGTTTTATTGGTGGTTCTAATTCTGCTTCTGATATTGGAGTATATGGTCAAAGATCATCTAATCAATATGGATCTTTAGGCTATTCTGACAATTATTCTAACTTTTTTAAATATTCAGATATAGGAGGTGCAGATAAGTGGGCAGCTTTAGGATTTCATACTTGTACCGATCCAGGTACTGATTATAGTCATGGGATGCAAGGTGGGTTAAAAGGTTTTTGTGAGGTTGGTAAATCTTATACAGCGGGGGTACAAGGTATTAATAATTGTAATTACGAAAGATCATCAGGAGTAGTAGGTTTTAATAGTGATGGCAATGCTTGGGGTTCCTTAGGGTATAAAAGTAGTAGTGGAGTATCATATGGTGTCTATGGTACGACATCGAATATAGGTTCTGGGTATTATAATTTTGCTGATAATTTGTCTGGAATAGGATTAGGATGTTACGGTGGAATGATGGGGGGATGGATAAGAGGTGAAATATTAGGTTTAGCTACATATGGAAGTTTATTTGCTACTTATAATATTGGTAATAATTACACAGCAGGAATTTCTGCTGATATCATTGATAATGAAGGGGAAAAATACGCAGCATATAATTTAACTTCTCCTGATGTTTCAGTAATTATAAGTGGAACTTCTAAATTAGAAAATGGTAAACGTACAGTATTTTTTGATAAGGATTTTATTAATTTGGTTGATATTGAAAAATTACCGATTGTTTTTGTAACTGCTATGTGTGAAACGAATGGTATTTATATAGATAATATTAATTCAGAAGGATTTATTGTAAAAGAAAATAATAATGGGCAATCAAATTGCGCATTTTCTTGGATTGTAATAGGAACAAGAAAAGGAATAAAGGAAAGGCCAAAATTGCCCTCAATTATAGCTGATGGTGATTTTGAAAATAATTTAATTCAAGTTATGTATAATGAGAATAATATTATACATAATGCAATCCCTATTTGGTGGGATGGGAAAAATATAAAGTTTGATAATTATTATAGAAAAATAAATCAAGCATCTAATGATATTTATAATTGTGAAAATAAAGAAAAATTATTAATAATCAAACCAAATTTAAGTAGGTCTTCCACTCTCCACCAAAACTGAAATTATCAATCACTTTTATTTATTTTATTTTATTCAAGTTTATCACGGGTATCACTTCTGCGAAAGGCGATATAGTATAATTGCGGTTGTTGTCGAGGCAAAGGCATTCGTATCTTTTACGTAGAATCCTTATTTTTCGCATTCTCATTCCATTAAGTAAAATAAATTCTGCATCATCAGGTAATTGTTCCAGTCTTGTATTTTTGTTGCTCTTTGAATATGGCATAAGTGATGATACAAGTTCTACGGAAGAAAATGTTGATGCACCTGGATTTAAAAGATATTGCCGTAATGCACATTCAATTTCATAAGGAAATATATTTTTATTTATAAAAATATGCATCAACGTATTGAATGTTGTTTTCCATTCCTTCCCATGTGGTTTTATCTTTTTATATTGATGCTTTTCCCATACATATAAATGGGCTATTTCGTGAACTAATGTTATAAGAAATGAATATTTATCTAATGTTTCATTAATACTTATTTTCATCTTCCCTGTTTTGTTGTTTACAACGAATTCTCCCAACTTTAAACCCTTGAATTGTTTTACCTGCAATATTACTTTATGCCCATCAAGTAAATTATTAATGTCTTTTACGCAATTATCAGGAACAAAACCAGATATGTTCTTTTCACTTATCAACATATTCAACATTATTAACAGTTGTATCTACAATAACAGTATGACTCCACGTTGGGCAATCTCCACAGTCTTTTTTACCTCTGTTGAATATACTGCAAGATGCCAACCCAATTATAAACAGTGCCAAAATGAAAAATGTATAATATCGCTTTTTCATTTATAGATAAATAAAAACTCAAAAATAAAATAATTTTACAATATTATCATAATTAAACTATGAATTTTTAACTTTGCTGCTGTTGAATATATTAATTTTATTTATAATGATAACTTCAAATTTTAGTAAAAGACATAACGGACCTAGAGAAACCGAAATACAAAAAATGCTTGATAAAACAGGTGTAACTTCAATTGATCAATTAATTGATGAAACTATCCCAAAATCAATACGATTGAATAAACCATTAAATCTGCCCGATGGATTAAACGAGTTTGAATATCTTAATCATATCAGGGAAATTGCTAAAAAAAATAAAATCTATAAAAGCTTTATTGGATTGGGATATTATAATACTATTACACCAGGTGTGATTACGAGAAATATTCTTGAAAATCCTGGCTGGTATACAAGTTATACTCCCTATCAGGCTGAAATTTCGCAGGGCAGACTTGAAGCCTTACTTAATTTTCAAACTGTGGTCTCCGATTTAACTGCTATGCCTGTTGCCAATGCTTCCCTCTTAGATGAGGGTACTGCCGCCGCCGAAGCTATGTCTATGTTATTTAATACAAGAGATAAAGAAATGATTAAAAAAAATGCTAACGTCTTTCTGGTCTCTGATAGACTTTTTCCTCAAACTATTGATGTTTTGCGTACTAGATCAAAACCCCTTGGGATAACAATAAAAATATGCCCTTACCAAGAATTTGATTTTAATACTTCCGTTTTCGGTGCTATAGTTCAATATCCTGATGAAAGAGGCAAAATTAATGATTATAGAAACCTTGTTGACATGGCTCATCAACAAAATATTCCTGTTGCTGTAGCAGCTGATTTGTTAAGCCTTACTTTGTTAACTCCTCCTGGTGAATGGGGAGCCGATGTGGTTTTAGGCACAACACAGCGTTTTGGAATTCCAATGGGCTTCGGAGGACCTCATGCAGCTTATTTCGCAGTAACAGAAAAATATAAAAGAAATATACCCGGACGAATAATAGGTGTTTCTATTGATAAAAATGGAAATAAAGCATTAAGAATGGCTTTGCAAACCAGAGAACAACATATTAAACGGGAACGCGCAACCTCTAATATTTGTACTGCACAGGCTCTGTTAGCAACTATGGCAGGTATGTACGCTGTTTATCATGGTCCCAATGGAATTAAGGAAATCGCAAGACATATTAATATACTTGCTGCTGTGTTGAATTCTGAAATTATAAAATATGGCTATAGCCAAAATAACTGTTGTTTCTTTGATACTCTTGAAATAATAACCCCTCAAAATGTTGACATAAATATTATTAACCAAAAATCACTTGAAAAAAAGTTTAATTTCAGATACATTGATAATAAATCTATAGGTATAAGTATTGATGAAACAACAAGTTTGACTGATATTAACAATATTCTCGAAATTTTTGCCTCCGCAAATGGTAAGGAATTTAAACCTTTTATTTGTGATACTGTTAAGTGCAGTCAAATGCAAACTATACCTGAACATCTTGTTAGAAAAAGTAAATATCTCACGCATAGTGTATTTAACAGTTATCACAGTGAAACTGAAATGATGCGTTATATCAAACGATTGGAACTTAAAGATCTCGCATTAGACAGAACTATGATACCATTAGGTTCATGTACTATGAAACTCAATGCTGCAAGTGAAATGTTTTATTTAAGCTGGCAGGAATTCGGTGCTATACATCCTTTTGTACCATTAAATCAGGCCGAAGCTTATATGTTTATTATTAAAGAACTTGAAAAATATCTGTGTGAAATAACTGGTTTCGAAGCCTTTTCTTTTATGCCAAATTCTGGAGCCGCCGGCGAATATACAGGACTTATGATAATTAGCGAATATCATGCAAGTCGTAATGAAAGTCATAGAAATATTACACTTATACCATCTTCTGCTCACGGCACTAATCCTGCAAGTGCTGTGATGGCTGGAACAAAAATAATTGTTGTTAATTGCGACAAAAATGGAAATATTGATATCGACGATTTAAAACAGAAAGCAGAAGCAAATAAAGATAATCTTTCTTCATTAATGATTACTTATCCTTCAACACATGGCGTTTTTGAGGAAGGGATAACTGAGATAGTTGAAATAATACATAAATATGGTGGGCAGGTTTATATGGATGGAGCAAATATGAATGCTCAAATTGGATTAACAAGTCCTAAAATGATTGGAGCCGATATATGTCACCTCAATCTTCATAAAACTTTCGCAGTACCTCACGGTGGTGGTGGGCCTGGCATTGGTCCCGTAGGAGTGGCAAAACATCTTGTGCCTTTTTTACCATCACATTCTTTTGTTAAAACTGGTGGAGAAAAGGGAATTACAGCTGTATCGTCTGCTCCTTTTGGCAGTGCAAGTATTTTGCCCATATCTTATGCTTATATCAGGTTAATGGGAGGTAAGGGACTTACAGAAGCATCAAAATATGCTATACTCAATGCAAATTATTTAAAAGCATGTCTCGAAAAATATTATCCTGTATTATATACTGGTTCAAAAGGTTATGTAGCACACGAAATGATACTCGATTGTAATGAATTTCGTAAAACTGCCAACATAGAAGTTGTTGATATAGCTAAACGCCTTATGGATTATGGATTCCATGCACCTACTGTCGCATTCCCAGCTCATGGAACCCTTATGGTAGAACCTACCGAAAGTGAATCATTATATGAACTTGATAGATTCGTTGATGCTATGATATCTATTAGAAAGGAAATTGCTGAAATTGAAAATAATAATGCAGATAAATTAAATAATGTATTAAAAAATTCTCCTCATACCGCAATGATGGTAGCAAGTGATGTTTGGAATTATCCGTATTCAAGGCAAAAGGCTGCTTTCCCATTGATATGGGCAAGGACAGATAAATACTGGCCTTCGGTAGCCCGCATCGATGATGCTTATGGTGATAGAAACCTGTTATGTAAATTAAATGATTAGTGATGAGAACTAAATAGTGTCTGTCCATAAAGTCAAGAGTTTGTTTCAGAATATTCGAGTTCGAGGTTTCGATAGCCTGAAAATCAGGAGTGTACTAAAGTACAGGACTGATTTGAAGGATGAGAATAACGATGAAATCGGACATTATGGACAAACTCTAACTAATAGAGATTCCTTCTAACAGCATAATCCTGTTATTACTTTGATAATATCTCCATAGCCTTTGCAGGACAACAGTTTATTAAAAAGGTTTCTAAAAATTGAAAAGAAATAAATATAAAAATATCCAGTAGTCGCTATACATAAACTACATTGGCGGATTTAGTTGTTATTCAAGCAATTAAAACAGAATTCCATTTTTAAATATTTTATCGGTGACAATGAAAATGCGATTAAAATTCAAATATATTATGCATTAATAGATAATCTACTAATGACAGTTATTCAAAAAAAAAGTTAAAAGAAGGTGGCATTCTCAAATCTTGCAAGTTTTTGCAAAATACATTTGTTCAATTATATTTATTTATGAGCCCGCTCCGAAAACTCATTTTTATCTTGAATTATTATTTTCGATAAAATAAATCAATCAATTTCATAGATAAATCAATCAAAAATATAGATGAATTTAATTACAAAAATGTTGAAATTAAATTTTTAAACTTTTCAGAGTGGGTTCATTTATTAAATTTTTTTACAAAATTCGGATAAAGATTAGCAGAAAACAATTAATTTTGAAGAATAATATACGTTGTTTTGAAGGGCTTACTTTTTAAATAATCAAATTTATCAAATTATTATTTATTATCAAATAGTTGCAAATTTCAAAACCGTATTTTAAATTTTTATCAGACATTAATGATATTAAACATCAAAATTGAGGTCTGCTCTGAAAAATTATTTTTATTTTGAATTATTTTTTTTGATAAAATCAATTAACTGATTGCATAGATAAATTAATTAAAAATATATATAAACTTAATTAGAATTTAATTTATAAACTGTTAGGAATGAGACCAAATTTATTATGAGAATATTTATTAAACAATTAATATAAAATTTGATATTGTCATTCAACAGTTGCTGTTAATGTATTATTATAACTAAATCGTATTTTTGATGAACAATCCTTTATTTTCTGTGATTATTCCTACTTACAACAGAGCAGTCATGCTTTACAAATCAATAAGTGCTGTTGTAAATCAAACTTTTGAAGATTGGGAACTTATTGTTATTGATGATGCTTCTAATGATAATACATATAAAGTTGTATCTGATTTTGAGAATTATAAAATAAAATATGTTAAGAATGAACTGAATATTGAAAGAAGTGCATCTCGAAATAAAGGAATTGAACTGGCAAAAGGCAAATATATTTGCTTTCTTGATAGCGATGATATATGGGAGCCCAATCACCTTGAAGTAATTTATAATTATTTAACCAGTAATAATTTCCCTGAAATTTTACTTTTTACAGGTTATACATGGCATTTTTCGGACGATAATATTCAAAATGTTGTTTTGCCCAATCCTTATAATTTTAATCCGGTTGAATATATTATAGAATATCAACCATGTCCTTCCAGTGTATGCATATCGAAATCTATACTTACAAAATATAAATTCAATGAAAATCTATTTATAAATGAAGATGTTGAACTGTTTGCACGCATTGTCACTCAATACCCTTTAATTAAACTTAATGATTATACTGTTGTTGTTGTTGTACATAATGAAAACACAAGAGGAACAATTAAAGATTATATTACTCCTCAAATACAGGTATTTAAACTTTTATGCAAACAACCTCCCACTGCTAAAATGATTTCACCTGCTTTTAAAAAGAAAAAATTAAAATTATTGCATTTACGACTGATAAAAAATCTTGAAGAAAGAGGAGAAATAAAAAAAATGAAATGGGAATTAGTTAAATTTCTCTCAAAATATCCGACAACGCAAGGAAACAAATCTCGTATAGTAAGTTTAATTTATAATATGCATGGTGGTAATCTAATTAAGAACTTTGTAAGGAGAATGAAATAACATCACAATTATGACAACACCCCTTATAACTGTACTTATGCCTGTTTATAACGCGGCAGAATATCTAAATGAAGCCATTGAAAGCATTATTAATCAAACCTTTACTGACTTTGAATTTTTAATAATTGATGATGGTTCTTCTGATAACAGTATTGATATTATTAAAAGCTATAATGATAAAAGAATAAGGTTAATTGAAAATGGGGAAAATATTAAACTTATTGCTACTCTAAATAAAGGTATTAATTTATCACGTGGTAAATATATTGCCCGTATGGATTCTGATGATATTAGCTTCCCCGAACGTTTACAAAAACAATTTGAATATATGGAATCCCATCCTGATATTGGTGCATTGGGTACTGCTTTTATTTCTTTTGGTGAAAATGTATATTCTGAAACAGTTTATCCTGCTGATGATTTTGATATTCGTACGGGTATGCTTTATAAAATGCAACTTTGCCATCCTTCTGCTATCATCAGAAAAAGTGTACTGATTGATAATAATATCATATTTTCGTTTGATTTTCCTCATGCAGAAGATTACGAGTTTTTTTATCGTGTATCACGAGTTTCTAAATTGGCTAACTTAACAGATTTATTATATAAAAGAAGAATACACAACAAACAGGTATCTAAAATTTATAGTGAAACTCAAAAAAATAAAACCCTTGAAATTAAACTTATTCAATTTCAAAATATTAATGTAGATTTTAATGAAAACCAGATTGAAATCATTTCTGAAATAAATTATCACCATTATAAAAAAAACAAAGAATTTTTATTGGAAACTCAAAATATTCTGGAACAACTTTATGATGCAAACCAAAAATCAAAAGTGTATGATGTTGCCAGGTTTTCTGAATATTTGAAAGATTTATGGGTTAATGTATGCACTAATCTTTCTTCAATGGGCATTGAAGTTTATAATATTTACAATAAGTCAAAATTATGCAGAAAAGAGTTAAAAAATATTAAATTATTAATAAAATCATTAATTAAAAGGTAAACACTGGCTATAACTGTAATTGATTAAAAATAAAAAATGACTGATTCTCCCTTTTTTAGTATTATTATTCCTACCTATAACAGAGAGGCTTTTATTTCAAAGGCAGTTCAAAGCATTATAGATCAAACTTTTAAAAACTGGGAATTAATTGTAGTCGATGATGGCTCAACAGATAATACTTCAAATATTATAGCCTCTTTTAAAGATGAAAGAATAAAATATATATATCAGCAAAATTCCGAACGGTCAGTAGCCAGAAATAATGGAATAGTTAATTCAAAAGGAAAATATATATGTTTTCTTGATAGTGACGATACTTTCTTTTCATATACTCTTTATGAATTTTACCAATGCCTTTCAAAGAATAATTTCCCAGAAGCAGTTGTTTTTTGTGATGCCTGTACTTATGATGAAAATAATGTTCTAATTTCAAAAACTTGCTACCGTCCTATTAATGAAATTCTTGAAAATTATTTATTCGCTAATTCAATAGGAACAGTACAAACTTGTATAAATGCCGCTTTGCTTAAAACTGAAAAATTTAACTCCACTATTACTATTGGTGAAGATAAGGAATTATGGTTAAGACTGTCTGCTAAAACGAAATTTTTATATTTGCCTGTCCCTGGTATAAAGGTTATGGATCATTCTGATAGAACGATATTTTTAGGAAATAAAAATGCTGTGTTTGGAAATTTACAAACTCTTAAATATATTATAAAGCAACCTTATGCAAGAAAAATTTCCAGATCGGTTAAAAAAAAAGTATTTAGCAATGCATATATTAAAATCGGTTATCATTATTCGTATTATAAAAAAAGAACCATTGCATTATTCTGGTTCTTAAAAGGTTTTTTTATTGCCCCTCATTACAGGACAAAAGAAAGATTATATTTGATTATCAGTAATACATTGACAGGTAAAATGTTATTGAAGTGCAGGAGAAAAAATAAAAAAATATCTGTCAAATAAATGAAAAAAATTCTAATTTTGCAATATTAGAAGAATTTATAACATTATGAAGAAAATTCTAACACCAAACTTCCTGTTTATAACAGGAACTATTGTATTAGCTGCTTTAATGCGTTTAATACCACACTGGCCAAATTTCACTCCAATTGCTGCTATAGCTTTATTTGGCGGAAGTATGTTCAAGAAAAAACTCTCAGCTTTTATAATTCCTATAGCCGCCTTGTTTCTAAGCGATTTAATTATCGGTTTTCATTCATCTATGTATGCTGTTTATTTTAGTTTTGCTATTACCGTTATAATAGGCATCAAATTAGGGCAAAACATTAAAATATTTAATATTATCGCTGCATCGCTTATGTCATCCATTTTATTTTTTATTATAACCAACTTTGCTGCCTGGATTGGAAACCCTCTTTATCCTGATACTTTTGCAGGATTAATTCAATCTTATGTAGCCGGATTGGCATTCTTTAATGATGGCAATTATGGTATTTCAATGTTCTTTAACGAATTAATTGGCGGACTTTTTTTTAATACAATATTGTTTGGTGCTTATTATATCGCAAAATTTCATTTTCCATCCCTGGTCAAGGTTAATAATATTTAATTATTGTTAAATGGCATTATTTTATTTTTTTAAACAAAAAGAATATAGAAAGTTTGAGTACAAACCTTATTTTTATGATCCCGAAAAAGAAAAATTCAATGACAGGATTAATAGAATTAAAAATGAAATGGGTATTGAAAACGATGAAACATCAAACAAAATATCATATAAAACTAACAGGTCAATAAATTTTCGTAAGAATAATAATGTAGTACCTGCTAAGCCCTCAAAAGTGAAATTCGTAATTTTAATTATTACATTGACACTCCTTTTTGTAATATTTTATCTTATCAGTATTTATACATCTCATAGCATTAAAAATGTCTGATATTATCAAGTTGTTGCCTGATGCTGTTGCCAATCAGATAGCAGCAGGGGAAGTCATTCAACGTCCTGCTTCTGCGGTAAAAGAACTCATCGAAAACAGTATAGATGCTGGATCTACTGTAATAAAACTTATAATCAAAGATGCTGGTCGAACTTTAATACAAGTTATTGATAATGGCTATGGTATGTCCGAAACTGATGCACGTCTTTGTTTTGAACGACATGCTACATCTAAAATCAGAGAAGCAAAAGATCTTTTTTCCATACGTACTATGGGATTTAGAGGCGAAGCTCTTGCCTCAATCGCTGCTGTTGCAAGTATAGAACTTAAAACCAGACGCCCAGCCGACGAAATTGGTACTCTTATAAAAATTGAAAATTCTAAAGTTATTACCCAAGAACCTTGCGCTTGCCCTTGTGGTACTAACTTGTCAATTAAAAATCTTTTTTATAATATGCCAGCAAGACGACAATTTCTTAAGAGTGATAATGTTGAAAATAAACATATTGTTGAAGAATTTGAAAAACTGGCAATAGCTAATCCTGATATTCTTTTTACACTAATCCAAAATGAAAAAACTATATTGAAACTCGAAAAAACTCAATTAAAATTAAGATTGATGGGCCTTTTTGGAAATAATTATGGACAACGACTGGTACCAGTAGAACAAAAAACCGATTTGGCTTCTATCTATGGCTTTATCGGAAAACCTGAATTTGCAAAAAAAATAAGAGGAGAACAGTTTTTCTTTGTAAATAACAGATTTATTAAAAGCCCCTATCTTAATCATGCTATAGAAAATGCTTATCAGGAACTTCTACCCGAAAAAGCATTACCTTCTTATTTCCTCTTTATTGAAACAGATCCTTCTATGATTGATGTAAATGTACACCCAACAAAGACTGAAATTAAATTTAAAGAAGAAAAAATAATGTATGCACTGGTAAGAGCCGCTGTAAAACAATCACTCGGAAAATTCAATCTTACCCCAACCATAGATTTTGATGTCCACCCCTCTATTGATGTACTGCCCCCAGAATCTAATACTGAAATTAATCCTCCTTCTATTAAAATTAACCCTGAGTATAACCCATTTGAATCATATAAACAATCTACAAATAAAGAATTATCAGAGAAAAAAAATTTACGCAATTGGGCTACTCTATTCCCTGAAAGTGCTAATGGCAAATTTTCAAGTATCAATAATATTGACCATTTAAATCAAAACAACAAAACACAACAGAAAAATATTTTTGATAATTCCGAAATACTGGATAATTTTGAAGAACCTGAAAAACTTGTTTATCAGCTACAACCTCGATATATACTTACAAAAGTAAAATCAGGACTGATGATCATTGACAAACAAAGAGCGATAGAACGTATTATGTTTGAAAAATATCTGGATTGCTTAAATAATGGCGAAATCGCCTCTCAATCAGAATTATTTCCACGTACAATGCAACTTAATCCCGCTGATTCTGAAATTATTGACAGTCTTATAGATGAACTTAAATTACTCGGCTTTGATATAAGTATGCTTGGACCAAGAACTATTTCTATTAATGGCATACCTGCTGAACTTGAAATTGATGATATCGAAAACTGGATTGAAAGTTTTATTGAAACTTTCAAAAATTTAGAAGGAGAAGCAATAAAAAATAAAAATGTAAAAATCGCTGTTTCTCTTGCTAAAAGTGCAAGTGCTAAAATGAACAGAAAACTACAAAAAGAAGAAATGCTCTCCATTATTGATAGACTTTTTGCCTGTAAAGTACCTGAAATATCTCCATTAGGAAAACCTGTCATTACAATTATTACCTTTGCAGATTTAACTAAAAAAC
>JAKIYJ010000151.1 GCA_022708585.1 Bacteroidota bacterium | reverse complement strand
AGTTGCAAAAATAGTTGCAGGAGAAATAGGACTTGGTACTACTTCTGTGGTTTGTGCCTTACTGCACGATGTGGTCGAAGATACTGAATATACTCTTAATGATATAAGAGACTTATTTGGAGATAAAGTGGCATCTATTATAGATGGACTGACAAAAATTTCCGGTATCTTTGAACAACCAGGAATTTCACTGCAAGCTGAAAATTTTAAGAAAATATTAATGACACTTTCTGACGACGTTAGAGTGATACTTATTAAGTTGGCCGACCGTTTGCATAATATGCGCACCCTTGATTCTGTACTACCTGAACAACAACTTAAAATAGCTTCTGAAACCGCTTACCTTTATGCTCCTCTCGCACATCGTATGGGACTTTATAATATTAAAACAGAACTCGAAGACCTGTCCTTAAAATATACTGAACCTGAAATTTATAATACAATTACACAAAAGTTAAAAGAATCAGAACCTGAAAGACAACGTTTTATTAATAAATTTATCTTCCCTATCAATAAAGCCCTCGCTGATAGAGAAATCCCCCACAACATTGTCAGCAGAACAAAATCTATTGCTTCAATATGGAATAAAATGCGTGTTAAATCAATTCCTTTTGAAGAAGTTTATGACCTCTTTGCCGTAAGAATCATTGTTGATAGCCCTGTAGAAACCGAAAAGGAAGATTGTATGCGAGTATATGGCATAGTAACAAGCCTTTATAATCCTAAACCCGACAGAATACGTGACTGGATCTCAAATCCAAAAGCTAATGGTTATGAAGCATTGCACACAACCGTAATGAGTAACACAGGAAAATGGGTTGAAGTACAAATACGATCCAGACGTATGGACGATATAGCTGAAAAAGGCTATGCCGCCCATTGGAAATACAAAGGAAATTTTAGCTCACCTGAAAGCGCCCTCGATGAGTGGCTGAGCAAAATTAAAGAACTGCTCAAAAGTCCTGACGCTAATGCTCTCGATTTCGTAGAAGACTTTAAAGCAGATCTGTTTACAGACGAAATATTTGTTTTTACTCCAAAAGGAGAAAGCCGTAAACTTCCCCTCGGTTCCACAGTTCTTGACTTCGCTTATTCTATACACTCCCATATAGGTAATACCTGCATAGGAGCAAAAGTTAATTATAAACTCGTACCTCTTAATTATAAACTGACCAGTGGTGACCAGGTTGAAATAATAACTTCCGAACGTCAATTCCCAAAAGAAGAATGGATTGACTATGCTATTACGGCAAAAGCTAAACTACAAATTAAAGATGCTATTAAAGAACAAAAAAAGAAAATTGTTGATGAAGGCAAACTATTACTTGATGGTTTTTTAAAACAAAATAAAATTGAAAATAATTCTGCTAATATAGATAAACTTAGATTATTCTGCAACGTTCCTAATAACAAGGAACTGTATTACCAGTTTGGATCAGGAAAATTGGGTATTAAAAATGTTAAAGATTGCTTGCAGAATAATGAAAAAAATAATTTGTTTAAAAGAATTAGTAAACAGTTTATTAAAATTAAAGAAAAAGAAACAGTTGAAAGAAAATTACCTGTTAACATTATAGAACAAATTAAAATACGTGCTGAAAAACTTAAAATTATAATTCCCGAACAAGCCGAATTACTTAAATATTCTTTCCAAAACTGTTGTTATCCAATTCCAGGAGATGAAGTTATTGCAATGTTAACCCCCGATAATAAAAGCATAATTATTCATAGAACCGGTTGCCCCGAAGCAATTAATTTGATGGCTAAATATGGTGATAGAATCGTTAAAGCTAAATGGAACAACCTGGAATCTATTTCCTTTTTATCCGGCATTAAAATTACAGGTATCGACAGATTGGGAATAATTAATGAACTGACCAAAATCATTTCTGAAGAACTTAATGTAAATATCAAATCCTTTGTCATCGAAAGCAATAACTCTACTTTTGAAGGCAAAATAATGTTATATATACTTGATACTGAACACCTCAATAATTTAATCAAAAAAATTAAAAAAATAAATGGAGTCCAAACTATTTCCAGAATTGAATAAAAATAAAAATTATTCATAACTGAATATATTGTCCAAAATCAAAATTAAAATCATAATTTTAACTTTTTTATAATATAACAATAATTTTAATCATAAAATAATAAATATTTTTTTATTATCTTTATAGCAATAATATTTGTGTTTGTTTTATTCACAATTAATTATAATATTTTATCTATTAATAATTTATATTTATGTTTAATTATTAATTATTTATAATGTTTTTTCTTAATTAATAATAAAATGGAAGATTACGAAAAAGCCAAGGAATTTTTTCTTGATTTTTTAACTGAAAATGGTTATCGAAAAACCCCTGAAAGATTTACTATTCTTAAGGAAATTTATTCAACTGATGATCATTTCGATATTGAAAGTCTTTATGTAAAAATGAAGAATAATAAATTCGCAGTCAGTAGAGCAACTCTGTACAATACAATAGATTTACTTCTTGAATGCAGCCTCATAGTAAAACATCAATTCGGCCTGTCTCACGCAGCTCTATTCGAAAAATCTTTTAAATCTAAACAACACGAGCATTTCGTATGTCTTGAATGTGGAAAAATTATTGAATTTTGTGACTCGGAAATTCAAAAAATCCAAAACAATACTGAAAAAATTATGAATGTTGAAATTTCTCATCATTCTCTTACTTTTTTTGGTAATTGTGGATGTAAAAAAACAAATGATACTAAAATGAATTCTCAAAAAACAAAATGAAAAAGTCAAAAATATTGAAATTAAAAAATATTGGTACATTGTATCTTTATTTTATCTCTTATCATATATAATTTCAATTTTTGAATTATTAATT
>JAKIYJ010000015.1 GCA_022708585.1 Bacteroidota bacterium | reverse complement strand
GTACACATTAATAAGGATACAAAAAAAATTATTTGTGATTGGGAGCATGCTTGCAACGCCTGATAAAAAAGATATTGCAAAAATAAAAACAATAGAGATGAAAGATGTATATTTTTTGGAGAATGAGATTGACCGTATGCAATCTAATTTATCTGAAATTAATACTTTTATAATACCTGGCGGTAACGTACTTGTTTCCTGTTCACATATTATTAGAAGTATATGCAGGCGAGCAGAACGTGCAGTAATAAAATTATCAACAGAGGTAGAAATTGATGATATTATAATTATGTTTCTAAATCGATTATCTGATTATTTTTTTGTTTTAGCCAGATTTTTAGCAAAAGAAAAAGGGTCATCAGAGATATTATGGGATTCTCAAAACGAATAATTAAGTATCTTAATTAAAATTAATATATATTAATTATAAAAGGCAATCTTGCCTGCACTCCTTCCATTTTTTTAATTTCATTATAATAATTATATAAGGTATAAGATTCACCTAATTTTTTTTCTAAAAGATATTCAGGTATATCACCAGATAATTGTTTAACAATTTGTGTAACAGGGTCTTTTTGTTCAGGTAGAGGCAAAATAGCATATTCTTTTAATCCTGCAAGTTTTTGTGCTTCATTAATAGCATCTTGTAATCCACCCAATTCATCAACCAGTCCAATTCTTTTAGCGTCAATTCCACTCCATACACGACCCTGTCCTATGGAATCAACATGAGCTGATGATATATTTCTTGCTTCTGCAACATGAGTAACAAATGTATTATAAATTCTTTCAATCGAATTTTGAAGTATCATTGTTTCATAAGGATCCATAGGTCTAACAGTAGAAATATAATCTGAATGTTTATTTGTATTAACTTTATCGAAAGTTATACCTATTTTATCTGAGAAAAAGTTCTTCATATCAGGGATTAGACCAAAAACTCCAATAGAACCGGTTAAGGTATTAGGTTGAGCATAAATTTTATGAGCAGGGCAGGAAATATAATATCCGCCAGAAGCTGCGTAATTGCCCATAGAAACAACAAGAGGTTTAATTTTTTTTGTAAGATCCATTTCACGCCATATAACTTCGGAAGCTAAAGCACTGCCACCAGGAGAATTAACTCTAACAACCACTGCTTTTACAGAAGAATCAGTACGTGCTTTTCTAATAGCTCTTGCCATTCTTTCAGAACCAATCGTATTATCGTTGCCTTCGCCACTTTCTATATCGCCATAAGCATATATAACAGCAATTTTATTCTTGCTCTTACTTGATAAATCAGAAGATTTTAAATCACCTGCATATCTTTCAAGACTTATAAAATTAATTTTGGAATTTTCTTTAATGCCGATTTTTTTTCTTATTAAAGTCAATATTTCGTCCTTATAAAGTAATTTATCAACAAGTTGATATTTTACTGCATCAGAAGCACTTTGAGCAAGCAAACTATCGGCAATATTTTTGAGAACCGAATTAGGAATTTTTCTTTCATGATTGATACCTGATAATAGATGTTGCCATATTCCTGATACATAAGTTAATGTTTGCTCTCTGTTGGCATCACTCATTTTATCTGAAGTAAAAGGTTCAACAGCACTTTTATATTTGCCATGCCTTGCAACTTGCATATTAATACCAAGTTTATCAAGTGCCTTTTTAAAAAATACAACCTGTCCCGATAGCCCTTTAAAATCAAAATCCCCTTGAGGATTAAGATAAATGCTGTCAGCTATACTTGCAAGATAAAATGATTTTTGAGTAAAAGCCTCACTGTATGCAATAATAAATTTACCAGATGTTTTAAAATCAATAAGAGCATTCCTGATTTCTTCAATAGTAGCAATGTCGGAAGGTATAGAAGAAAGTTCAAGATAAATTCCTTTAATACGGTTATCAGTTTTAGCTTTATTCAAACTGGCATAAATTTTATCAAGCCCAGGAGCATTCAAACCAGATAAATTGGTAAAATCAAAAAATGCCAAAGGATTATTGGGAGTCCTATCATACACAGGCTTGTCAAATTTAAGTAATAAAACGGCTTTTTCAGGAATAGCACTTATTTTGGTTTTTGATAAAGTAACAGATGAAGCGATTATTCCCATACCTATTACAAAAACAATAACTAAAATAATTAAAAAGCCAATAAGAAAACCACACATTGAGGCTAATAGAGTTTTAAAGAAATCTTTCATATTTTTTTTTATTTATTAATTGAAAAATGAATTTATGATTCAAAATGATTTATATCTTTGTTTGTTTTAAAATTTTGCCAAAACAAAAATAGATAAAAATATATATTGATTATTAAATAATTTAATATTTTAATTTTGAGTCCACTCTGAAAACTCATTTTTATTTTGAATTATTTTTTTTGATAAAATAAATTAACCAATTTCATATATAAATTAATTAAAAATGTAGATAAATTTAATTATAATAAAATTTATAATTTTTTTGGAGTAAATTCATTAATTTATATTAAAAAAATATTTTTTTGCTGATTTACAGTATTAAAATAATATGTATATTTACAGATTAATATAATATTATAAAATATATACATAATTATTATTTTTGTCATTATAAAAAATGTAATTTTGTTTAATATTTGTTATTATTTTTGAAAAAAATAAAATTGTTATTAAATAAAATTAATTTATAAAATAAATATATTATGAAAAAAACTATAACAGTTATAACAATAGCAATTATAACAATTTTTTGTTTTGATAGTGTATATGCTCAAAATGGCTTCTTTAGAAATAAATATCAATATGTTACTTTTGGGCTAACTGCTACAAATTTTTTAGGAGAATTAGGTGGAGCCAACAGGGTAGGAACAAATGGTTTAAGAGATTTTGATTTCCCAAGCATAAGACCTGGCTTTCATGGAAGTTATGGTATTATGTTTAATAGGAACTTTGGTGCCAGGGCAAATTTAAGCTATGGTTGGATAGGTGGTCATGATAAGTATACAGAGGAGGCAGCCAGGCATAATCGTAATTTGCATTTTAGATCTTATATATTGGAATGGTCTGCACAAGGAGAATTTTATTTTACAGAGTTTCAAAAGGAGGGACATCGTTATAATTTGGAAGGCGTGAAGGGATTAAAAGGCATTCATATTTCTTCTTATCTTTTTGCAGGTATAGGAGGTTTTTATTTTAATCCAAAAGCTAAATATGATGGTAAATGGTATCAGCTTAAACCACTTTCTACCGAAGGAGAAGGTCTGATACCTACTCGAAAGGAATATAATCTTGTTCAGTTATGTATTCCTTTTGGTATAGGTTTCAAATATGCTATTAATGAAAAATGGACCGTTGGTTTCGAATATGGTTACAGAAAAACTTTTACAGATTATATTGATGATGTTAGTACTACTTACGTTGACCCCCAAATTTTTAAAGCAAAAGGAGAAGTGGTGGAAGAACTGGCAAAACATTTTGCTGACCCCAGTAACACTTCTATTTACGAAGGTCAAACTGCACCAGGTCAACAAAGAGGAGATCCTCTTGATAAAGATGCATACCTTTTTGGATTATTTACTATTTCGTATAAACTGCCAACTCCCTCATCTGTTGTACCAAAACTTCAATAATAAAAAATAATGTTATGAAGCAAACTCTTTTGCTGCTGTTTGCCTTTATTATTACTTTTACTTCAAATGCACAACGGTCAGAAGCTGGATTGCTTTTGGGCTGTTCTTTTTATATGGGTGATATAAATCCCAATATCCCATTCGCCATGTCTAAACCTGCTGGCGGAATTATTTATCGATACAATATTAATCCACGATGGGCTTTTAAAATAAATGGATTTTATGGTACTATAACATCCGATGATGCTGTGATTAAACATAATGAAATAAGAAATCTTAACTTTCGTTCACCTGTTACTGATTTATCTGCTCAAATTGAACTTAATTTCTTTCCCTATGTTACAGGAGAAAATACTAAAATGAACTTTTCTCCTTATATGTTTGCCGGTATAGCAATTTTCCATTTTAATCCACAAGCTAAATACGATGGTAAATATTATGATTTGCAACCACTTGGTACAGAAGGACAGGGTACTTCTTTTATGCCTGATAGAAATAAATATTCCTTAACTGATATCGCCATACCTTTTGGTTTAGGATTAAAATATAGCCTTAGTAATAGTTTTTGCATTGGTGCTGAATGGAGTATGCGAAAAACTTTTACCGATTACCTTGATGATGTTAGTACTACTTATGTTGACCCAATTAAACTTTCTGCTGAAAATACTCCTCTTGCTGCTATACTTGCAGATAGAAGCATAAATAATAATGGAGAAACTTCTCATGAAGGTTTACAAAGAGGAAATTCAAAAAATGATGACTGGTATTCTTTTTTCGGCGTCTTTATAACTTATTCACTTAAAAAACCAGGATGGAAACATTGTGATGCATATAAAAATAAGACACCAATATATCGTGAATATAAATATTAATCTTGAATATACTCCGAAAAATCATTTTTATATTGAAATTTAATTTATAGACTTTTCGGAGTAGACTCTTTCATATTATTTATGTTAAACAATTTATTTATAAATGACAAATATTAATATTATTGACAGAAATAAGTTACCTCAACATGTTGCTGTAATAATGGATGGTAATGGACGCTGGGCACAAAAACAGGGTAAGGATCGTATTTATGGTCACGAATATGGAGTGAATTCCGTACGTGAAGTTGCTCGGGCAGCAGCTGAACTTGGAATCAAATATCTTACTCTTTATGCATTTTCAAAAGAAAATTGGAAACGTCCATCTGACGAAATCAATGCTTTAATGTCATTACTGGTTAATACGATAAAAAATGAAATATCTATACTAATTGAAAATAATATTCGTTTACTTGTAATTGGAGATATGTCAGACCTTACAGATGATTGCCGCAATGAAATAAATAAATCTATTTCTCAAACATCAGCAAACAATGGTATGTCTTTAATTTTAGCTTTAAGTTACAGTGCCCATTGGGAAATCATTGATGCAGTAAAAAAAATAGCACGATTGGTAAAAGATAACAAATTAAATATAGAGGATATTAATGAAAATGTACTGACTGAAAATCTTAATTCAAAAGGGATTCCTTTTCCTGAATTGCTTATCAGAACAAGTGGCGAAAAAAGAATAAGTAATTTTCTCTTATGGCAAATTGCTTATACTGAACTGTATTTTACTGATAAACTCTGGCCCGAGTTCAGCAAAGAAGATTTTTATAAAGCCATAATAGAATATCAAAATCGTGAAAGAAGATTTGGAATGCTAAGTGAACAATTAAAGTAAATGAATTTTATAATATGAATTTTAAAACTATTGTACCATATTGCCTGCTCTTCTTTTGTACTTTTCAACTTTATTCACAAATTCCCATAGGAGTTAATTCCCTGCTCATTGATTATACAAAACCGGTGAAATATATAATCGGTGGAATAACAGTAGAAGGAACTCAAAATTTTGATAATAATGTTATTATAATGTTATCTGGTTTAACAGTAAGCGATACAATTGAAATTCCTGGTGATAAAATTACAAAAGCTATTGATAATCTATGGAGACAAGGGCTTTTTGAAGATATTAAAATATTTGCTTCCAATATTATAAATAATACAATTTTTCTTAATATTTATGTAACTGAACGCCCCAGATTGTCAAAGTTTAGTTTTACTGGCATAAGAAAATCTGAGGCTGATAATATTAGAGAAAAAATCAATATTACAAGAGGAGATCCTGTTAATAAAAATATGTTTTTCAAAATAGAAGAAAAATCCAAACAATACTTTATTGATAAAGGCTTTTTAAAAACCGAAGTGAATATTAAACAATCAATAGATACAACAAATAACGGCATAGCACTCGAAATAAATATTAATAAACATTCACGCATTAAGATTAAAAAAATTAATATTTATGGAAATAATAACATTGATGATAAAAAAATAAAACATTCTTTAAAAGATACAAAAGAAAAAAAATTTTATAGAATTTTCAAAAACTCAAGATATATAGAAGAAGATTTTAAAAAAGATAAAAATAATATTATTGATTTATACAATGAGTCAGGTTATAGAGATGCTTCTATTATTAAAGACAGTATATATTTTGTAAGTGATAAGAGAATTAATATTGATATTTATTTGAATGAAGGAACTAAATATTATTTTGGAGATATCTCCTGGACCGGAAATACTAAATATTCTGATGAAGAACTTAATGATGTTCTTAAAATTAAAAAAGGAGACATATATAATCAAAAATTGTTGGAAACCAACCTTTATATGAACATGGAAGGCAGAGATATAAGTTCATTATATCTTGATGATGGCTATTTGTTTTTTAATGTTAATCCTGTCGAAATTAGTGTTGATAATGATTCCATTAACCTGGAAATAAGAATTAATGAAGGTAAACAGGCTACTATTAATAAAGTTAGCGTTAAAGGGAATACCAAAACCAATGATCATGTTATTATACGTGAAATAAGGACTAAACCAGGTCAATTATTCAGTCGGGCTGATATTATAAGAACACAACGTGAATTGGCTCAATTAAGATATTTCAATGCAGAAAAAATGGATGTAAATCCCATACCTGATCCTGTTAATGGTACGGTTGACCTTGAATATATTGTTGAAGAAACTTCTTCGGATCAGATTGAACTTTCAGCAGGGTGGGGAGTAGGAACGATAGTAGGTACCCTTGGTCTGTCTTTTAATAATTTTTCAGGACGTAATATTTTTAAAAAGGGAGGCTGGAAACCTATTCCTTCTGGTGACGGACAAAAGATCAGTATAAGGGCTCAATCTAATGGTCCTACCTATCAATCTTTTAATGCTTCTTTTGTTGAACCCTGGTTGGGGGGTAAAAAACCTAACAGTTTGAGTTTTTCTGTTTATCATTCTTTGCAAACCAATGGCTATAAAAAAACAGAAGATAATTATGCATCAATTAAAATTAGTGGCATAGCAATAGGTTATGGTAAAAGATTACAATGGCCCGATGATTATTTCTCATTAGGTGCAGATTTAAGTTACCAATATTATCAATTGCATAATTATGCTTCTACTTTTGCTTTCTCAGAAGGTTATTCCAATAATATTTCTGCTACTCTTTTACTGTCAAGAAATTCAATTGATGCACCTATTTTCCCTCGTACAGGTTCCGAAATTTATCTTAGCGCTCAATCAACTATCCCTTATTCTTTGCTTAATAATAAAGATTATTCTATTATGACCGCTCAAGAAAAATATAAATGGCTCGAATATCATAAATGGAAATTTACCACATCACTTTATACAAAACTGGCAGATAGACTGGTAATAAATACAAGGGTCCGTTTTGGTTTTCTTGGTTTATTTAATAAAGATCTTGGATTATCACCATTTGAAAGATTTTATCTGGGCGGTGATGGACTCTCAGGCTTTGCTCTTGATGGCAGAGAACTTATTGGTCTAAGAGGGTATTCCAATAACTCTGTTACACCTAAAAATAATACAGATTATATAGGAGGAACAATATTTAACAAATATACAATGGAACTACGATTTCTTGTTTCTCCCAATCCTATGGCTACTGTTTACTTACTTGGTTTTATTGAAGCAGGTAATACATGGCTTAAATTTGCTGAATTCAATCCTTTGGACGTGAAAAGATCTTTCGGCATCGGAGTTAGAATTAGTTTGCCAATGTTCGGTTTACTTGGATTAGATTATGGCTATGGAGTTGATCAAATACCAGGTTTGCCTTCTGCCAATAAAGGACAATTTCATTTTTCTATTAACCAGTCAATTGATTAAATAATTTTGTAATTTTATAACCATAAAAAAATAAATATATGAAAAAAGTATTTTTTGTTACAACAACTGCAATGTTAATATTTAGTAGTTTTACTTTTGCCCAAAGAGTGGCTTGTGTTGATACTAAATATATTTTAAACAATATCTCAGAATACAGAGATGCTCAATCACAACTTGAAAACTTGTCTATACAATGGCAAAAAGAAATTGAAGGAAAATTTGCCGAAATAGATAAACTTTATAAAGATTTTCAAGCAGAAGCCATCCTTTTGCCCGAAGATATTAAAAATAAAAGACAAAATGAAATAATTAATAAGGAAAAAGAAGCCAAAGAACTCCAAAAAAAATACTTTGGTTCAAATGGCGATTTATTCAAAAAAAGACAAGAACTCGTTAAACCTATTCAAGATAAAATCTATAACGCAATAGAAGATTATGCAACAGAAAAAAATTATGCTATAATTTTTGATAAAGCAGGAGGACCTGTAATACTTTATGTTAATACTAAAAATGATATTAGCGATGATATATTAAAAAAATTGGGTTATAAACCAGGCGCTATTCAATCAACAGAAAATGAAGAATAACTTGATTATTATATGAACTTGTAAATTAAATATAATTAAATTTATCTATATTTTATATTTCTTCATCGATATTATTGACCAAATTATTTTAACTAAAAAATAATTCAATGTAAAAATGACTTTTCAGAAAGAACTTATTTATTTTATTATGTGTGATTAATTTTTATTTGTTTCTGTTTTAATTATAAAATTTATATGTAAATTTGTTTTTTTTACAAAAAAAATATTAAAATTGCAAAACTATACATACTTTAATACAAATAAGTTGAAAATTGATTGCTTACCTATATAATATTATGAAGAATAAAAATTTTTGGATTTTTATACTACTTATCATTTCCTGTACCAGCTTATATTCTCAAAAAGATGAAGTGATAATTACTCCAAATATTTCAGCTGAAAATGCTTACAATCAAGCCTTGTTTTATCTTGAAAAACAACAATACCAAAATGCTATCAAACTGTTAGATTATGCTATAAATAAAAATCCTTCCTTTGTTAAGGCATATTATAATAGAGGTATCGCCAGATTTCAAAACAATGATTATATAGGTGCTATTGCTGATTTTACCAGAGTAATTGATAAAGAACCATCTGCTACTGCTTATTTCTATAGAGGGCAAGCTAAAATCGCCGTGAATGATATTGATGCAGCTTTACTTGATTTTTTGAAATCTGCTGAAAAAGATCCTTCTATTGCAGAAGTACATTATAATATTGGTGTCATTAAATTTGAACAGCAAAAATATGAGGAAGCTATTAAAAGCTTTGATACCGCTATAAACCTTAAACCTGATTATGCTTATGCATATAATGATAGAGGAAGTGCTAAACGCCAATTAAATCAACTTGATGAAGCCATTGAAGATTATATAAAAGCAGTGAAAATTAATCCAAATATGGCATTTACTTTTAATAATCTTGGCAGTATCAAAAAACAACAGGGAAAATATGAAGAAGCAATAAGTTTTTATAATAAGGCTATTGATTTAAAACCTGATTATTATATAGCTTATAATAATAGAGGCTCTGCTAAATTTGATTCTGGCAATTATACAGAAGCCCTTGCCGACTTTAATGAAGCTATTAGAATTAAACCTGATTATGTTTTCGCTTATAATAACCGCGGAAACGCTAAATATAAACTTAATATGTATAACGAATCTATTGAAGATTATACCAGAGCTATTCAGTTGGATGCAAATTATGGCTTCGCATATATGAACCGTGGCATAGTAAAGGAACAGTTAAGAGATGAAACAGGTGCCTGTGAAGACTGGCAAAAAGCTGCTGAACTGGGCATTGAAAATGCTAAAGTTGTTTTGAAAGACCAATGTAATAAATAATTTAATTTGAATAATATATTTTTATATTAAACATAAAATATTAACAATAAATTTCTCATCAATGAATGCAAATCTCATTAAAATTATAATTTGTGTATTCCTTTCAGGTTTTTTCTTGTTGTCGTATGGACAAAATATAGAATTTAAAAAATCTAATTTCCCTGACAGAAAAAAAGAATTGAAAATTGCTATTAAAAATATTAAAAAAGGCGACGATGTGTATAAAATGGGTAGAGGATTATATGAAAATGCTATTGATTTTTATCTTAAAGCAAATTCTTTTAACCCTAATAATGCTCAACTTAATTATAAAATAGGCTTTTGTTATTTAAATACTATTCAAAAAAATAAAGCTATCTTTTACTTTGAAACAGCTCATAAACTGGATTCAACAGTTGCTCCTGATATTAAATATTTACTCGCTCAGGCGTATCAACTGAATATGCAATTTGATGAAGCAATCAGTTATTATAACAAATTCCGCTCTACTGCCAGCCCTTCAATGCTTACTGTTTATAATAAGGAAATTGACAAAAAAATTAATGAATGTCAAACAGGTAAACTTTTATTGGCTAATCTAATAAAAGTCTTTATTGATAATGCTGGCGATGCTATTAACAGCTCGTACTCTGACCATAGCCCTATTATTAATGCCGATGAATCATCCCTGATTTTTACTTCCCGTAGAAGTGATGTTACCGGTGGGAAAAAAGATCCTGCTGATAATTCTTATTATGAAGATATTTATATTGCACATAAAATTAATGATGTATGGGGACTTGCTAAAAATCCTGGCAAACCTTTAAATACTGATTTACACGATGCAACTGTTGGCTTTTCACCTGATGGACAATCATTATATATTTATAGAGGCAATAATGGAGGCGATATTTATCAGTGTAAACTTGATGGTGATAAATGGACAAAACCTGTTAGACTCTCTAATAATATTAATACTAAATATCATGAAACTTCTGCTTCTTTTTCTTACGATAATAAAAAAATTTACTTTGTTTCTGATAAAACCGGAGGCTATGGCGGTAGCGATATATATGTAAGCGAAAAAGATGAACACGGTGAATGGAAATCCCCGATCAACCTGGGCCCTGTGATTAATACTCCTTATGATGAAGAAGGAGTGTTTATGCACCCTGATGGAAAAACATTGTATTTTAGTTCAAAAGGACATAATACTATGGGAGGCTATGATATTTTTAAATCTGTTTATGAAAATGGTAAATGGTCAACCCCCGAAAATATAGGCTATCCAATTAATACTCCCGATGATGACGTCTTTTTCTCAATGTCCGCAAGTGGCAAACACGGATATTATGCCTCTACTAAAAAAAATGGATATGGAGGCCTCGATATTTATTCTGTAACTTTTCTCGGACAACCTAAACCTGTTGTTATTAATACGGAAGATAATCTCATCGCTTCTAAAACCGAACCTGTCAAAACTGTTGTAATACAGGAAAAAATAATTCCTCAATCCTCTCAACTTGCTTTGCTAAAAGGTACTATCACAGATAAAAAAAATAATATGCCAATGAAAGCCAAAATCGAAGTGTATGATGTTGATGAAGGTACTGTAATAGCTGATTTTGAATCAAACAGTTTGACAGGTAAATACTTGATATCCTTGCCTTCTGGCAAAAATTACGGGGTAACCGTTAAAGCTGATGGTTATCTCTTCCATTCCGAAAATTTTAATATACCACCCGACGCTTCTTTTACTGAAATTATTAAAGATATTAGTATGCAACCTGTTGAAGTAGGCTCTAATATTATACTTAAAAATATCTTTTTCGATTATAATAAATATGATTTAAGACCTCAATCTAAAATAGAACTCGAAAATATTTATTCTATCTTGACCGCTTATCCATCTATGGTTATTGAAATTTCAGGACATACAGATTCTTTTGGATCAGATGCATATAATCAGACACTGTCTGAAAAAAGAGCCCAAGCTGTTGTTGACTACCTGATAAATAAAGGTATAGACAAAAACAGACTTGTTGCAAAAGGCTTTGGCAAAACAAAAAATATCGCAACCAACGAAACAGAAGAAGGAAGACAATTAAATAGAAGAACCGAATTTAAAATATTAAGTAACTGAAATTTATTCTTAATCTTTAAGGCTTTTAATACATTAGAGTATTTATAATATTTAGAATAATTTGTGTGTGCCTTTATTCATATTAATAATGAAAAAATAAAAATGAAAAAGTCCAAAAGACTTAAATTCAAAAAATAACATTGAACTCACCCACAAAATCCATAAATTTAATTTATCTATATTTTTAATTAACTTATCTATAAAATTGGTTAATTTATTTTATCAAAACGATTCAAAATAAAAATGATTTCTCTACGCAACCTCAACATTTAATTTGCAAAACATTCACCCTGATCCAGACAATCTTAATTTTTATTACTGTTAACCTGCTTTTGTTAATTTTATAGACTTTTGTCCTGTGCAAATTTCTTTAAAGCTTCAAACACTTGTTTAACAGGCAACCCCATAATATTAACAAAAGACCCTTCAATTCTACTTATACAGGTATGCCCTATCCATTCCTGAACTCCATAAGCTCCTGCCTTATCATAAGGAGAATAATTATCAAGATAATAATCTATTTCTTCTTTATCCATTAACTTAAAATATACTTTTGTTTTTACAGCAAAGGTTATATCTCTTTTCTTTGCTTTAATGAGTACTCCGGTTATAACTTCATGCATATTACCTGATAACTTGTTCAGTATATTACTGGCATCCTGTCGGTCTTTTGGCTTGGATATTTTTTCTCCGTTTAACCATACAATAGTATCAGCCGTTATAATAACTGTATTATCAGGATAATCATCAATATTGATACTGTCTGCTTTTAATTTGCATACATATAAGGCTATTGATTCTGCTTTAAGAAATGATGGATAATTTTCGTTAACATTGGGAATAACAACATTAAAATTTATTCCTGATTCTTTAAGCAGTTGATAACGACGGGGTGAAGCCGAAGCAAGAATAATATTCAGTTTGTTAAATAAAGGAAAACTAGGATGATGCATAATATTAGAATTGTAAATAAAATATCTGTGTTGATAATATTCCGGTTAACATTAATATTTTAGTAATAGTACTTATAAATTTATAATCTTTCTTTTCTTTGGCTTTAGCAACAAGATATATCAGATAAATAAATAATACCTGTATGGGAAAAACAAGATACCAGAATAAGAGTAAAAAATTTTTTTCATATAATAAATACTGAATATAAACTGTTAAAATGATACAAAGTATAATTATTCCCGTAACTATCCTGGAAGCCTTTCTCTTACCACTTACAATTGGTAATGTCCTGCATTTATATAAAGCATCCCCTTTCATATCTTCCATATCTTTTACAATTTCTCTTATCATAGATATTAAAAAGGCAAAAATAGCATAACTGAATAAAATAAAATAAAGAGAACTGTTTGTTTGTCCCGAAGCTATTA
>JAKIYJ010000150.1 GCA_022708585.1 Bacteroidota bacterium | reverse complement strand
TATAATGATTAAGAATACAAGAAAGGGGACAATAACAGACTATTACGGTTTTTTTTCATTCGTGGCAAAAAAAAATGATGAAATTGTGTTTTCAGCAGTGGGATTTAAACCTGTTATTTATAAGATACCTGATACTATTACTCAAGATAGATACAGTCTTATCCAAGCTCTATCGCCCGATACTGTTTTGCTTTCTGAAACTGTTATTTATCCATGGCCATCACCAGAACAATTTAAAAATGCTTTTATTAATATAGAAATACCAGATGATGAGTATAGAATAGCTGAAAAAAATCTTACGAGAGCTGAAATGAAGGATAGATTCGAAAATTACAAGATGGATGCAAACTTAAATTATAAATATGCAACAGAAATAAAAAATTCTCGTTTATATTATGCGGGACAATTACCCCCAAATAATTTGTTGAACCCAATAGCATGGAGCAAATTTATTGAAGCCTGGCGTAATGGGGACTTTAAACGCAAATAATATATATAGTTAAAAGCATAAGGTAAAAATTTTATGTATTAAATAAATAATTTTATCATTATATTGAATCTAAATGTAAATGTATTTAATTTTATTATATTCGTATCTGGTGGTGGCTTTAGATTTAATTTTATTTAGAATTCGTTAAGGCAATGTTAAAAAAAAAATCGTTGCTTTTATTTTTTTTTATTGTATTTATTAAAACTTGTTTCTCGCAACAGGAAGGTACAATCTATGGAAAAATTACTGATGCTTTCGGAAATCCCCTTCAATCAGCAGTAGTTGAAATCCTTAATCTTAATCATCCTGTTGGTACCCAGGCTGATAATAATGGTAGATATAAATTGACACTGCCTGCTAATCAACAATTGATTATATCTGTTAGGTATATTGGTAAAATAACTGTAACGGATACAACTATCCTTCATAAAGATGAAAAAAAAGAAATAAATTTTATTCTTCATATTTCTACAACTGATTTAGAACCTGTGATAATAAAAGGAAAGACAGGAATTGATCCTGGCTTGCAAAAAGTAAATCATAAAACGGCTATTATTATTCCTACCCCTGGCAATGGTGTCGAAAGTATTATAAAAACTTTTCCAGGCGTACATTCATCCAATGAATTAAGTTCTCAATACAATGTTCGTGGAGGAAATTATGATGAAAATCTTGTTTATGTTAATGATGTTGAAATATATCGTCCATTGTTAATAAGAAACAGTGAGCAGGAAGGGTTAAGTTTTTTAAATCCAGACCTTGTTTCCGGAATTTTGTTTTCAGCCGGTGGTTTCGAAAGTAAATATGGCGATAAAATGTCATCCGTGCTTGATATAACATATAGAAAACCCTCAAAAACCGCTGCCTCTTTATCAATGAGTCTTTTGGGCTTTTCGGCTAATGTTGAAGATGCAATTAAAAAAGGAAAATTTACATATATGCTCGGAATACGTTATAAAAGTAATAAATATATACTCGGAAGTATGGATACAAAGGGAGATTATAAACCATCCTTTACTGACATCCAGGGAATTTTTACATATCAACATTCAAAAAGTCTGGAATCATCCTTAATTACTTCTTATTCAAGAAATATATATAAAATGATACCCCAGGATAGGACAACTAACTTTGGAAGTTTCAACGAAGCATTAAGATTAAAAATTTATTTTGATGGTGAAGAGGTTGATAAATTCTCAAATCTGACCGGAGCTTATGCAATTACATGGAGACCTTATGACAGCCTGAAATTGAAATTTATTGCATCAGCATTTAATACCCAGGAAAGCGAAACTTATGATATTATGGGACAATATTGGTTATATCAATTGGAAACCAATATGGGAAAAGATGAATTTGGAAAAGAAGCATTTGAAAGAGGTGTTGGTACATATATGAATCATGCACGTAACATCTTATATGCTAATGTGCTAAGTATGGAACATAAGGGTCTATCAACATTAAAAAAAGGAGAACTGTCGTGGGGACTTAAATATCAATATGAAGAAATATTTGATAAAATTTCGGAATGGAAATATATTGATTCAGCAGGATATTCTATTCCCAGACCAGTTGATTCGGTTGGATATAAAATACCTTCTTTGCAACCCTGTCACCTATTAGAATTACAAGATGCTGTTAAAAATAAAAACAATCTGTATTCTAACAGATTATCAGGTTATATCCAAAGGTCCTGGATTAATGAGAATAATAAAAATAACAATAGATTTATTTTTATTGCAGGAACAAGATTTAATTATTGGACATTAAATAAACAATTTTTTGTTAGCCCAAGAGCAACAGTATCTTTTGAACCCGCCTGGCAACAAAATATCAGTTTCCGATTTTCAACAGGGGTATATCATCAACCACCTTTTTATCGTGAACTTAAAAATTTACAGGGCAATATTAATAAAAATGTTAAAGCACAGGAATCATATCATTTTGTACTCGCAAATGATTGGAAATTCAGAGTGTGGAACAGACCTTTTAAATGGACAACCGAATTATATTATAAATATCTTGACAACCTTGTACCTTATACTATTGATAATGTTCGTATAAAATATTTGGGCAACAATCTTGCAAAAGGTTATGTATGCGGCATTGATATGAAAATTAATGGAGAATTTGTCAGTGGACTTGAATCATGGGCAAGTATGTCTATTATGAAAACTCAAGAAGATTTAAAAAATGATTATTACTACGATTATTATAACCAGTCAGGAGACCTTATAATTAAAGGTTATACTTATGATCAGGTAGCAGTTGACAGTATTCGTCACGAACCTGGTTATATCCCTCGCCCAACCGATCAACGCGTGAATTTTAATTTGTTTTTTCAGGATTATTTGCCAGGTAATCCTACTTTTAAAATGCATC
>JAKIYJ010000014.1 GCA_022708585.1 Bacteroidota bacterium | reverse complement strand
TATCTTCTTCTCGAACAATTTTTGCTATAATTCCTTTATTGCCATGACGTCCTGCCATTTTATCGCCAACTTTCAGTTTACGTTTTTTAGCCACATATACTTTTGCCAGTTGAACTACGCCACCAGGCAAATCATCGCCAATAGACACAGCAAATTTTCGACGTGCTATTGTTCCATTTATTTCCTTGTACTTGATTTGATAATTGTTAAACAATTCTTTAATAAGACTATTTTTCTTTTCATCATTAGTCCACTTATTAGTATTTTCAATATTGATAAAGTTTAAGAGTGTTATATTTTTTTGAGAAAATTTTTTACCTTTTGGGATAACTTCAATGCCAAGATAATCATAAATACCAGGTGAGGTAAGTCCATCAATAATTTGCAATAATTTTTCAGCCATTTTGGCATTTAATTTCTCAATTAAAGATTTTAAATCTTTTTCGATAATTTCAATATTATCTTTTTCTTTTACCTTATCTTTATCTTTTTTATCTTTAATAACTCGGGAGAATAATTTTTTATCAATAACAATACCTTTTAAAGAAGGGGGAGCTTTAAGGGATGCGTCTTTAACGTCACCTGCTTTATCACCAAAAATAGCTCTAAGAAGTTTTTCTTCTGGAGTAGGGTCAGTTTCTCCTTTTGGAGTAATTTTACCGATTAAAATATCGCCTTCATTAACTTCGGCTCCTATGCGTATTAATCCATTATCATCTAAATCTTTAGTAGCTTCGGCACTAACATTTGGAATATCGCAAGTTAATTCTTCTACACCTCTTTTTGTATCTCTTACTTCTAATGAATATTCATCTATATGTATTGATGTAAAATAATCGTTTTTTACAACTTTTTCTGAAATAACAATAGCGTCTTCAAAATTATAACCTTTCCATGGCATAAAGGCGCACATAAGGTTGCGTCCAAGTGCAAGTTCTCCATCTTTTGTTGCATATCCTTCGCAAAGCACCTGTCCTTTTGTAACCTTATCACCTTTTTTAACCATTGGTTTAAGATTAATACATGTATTTTGATTGGTTTTTTGAAATTTAATCAGGTTATAAACTTTTTTATCTTCTTCAAAACTAACAAGTTTTTCTTCTTTACTACGGTGATATTTTATTATAATAATTTTAGAATCCACATAATCAACAATGCCATCGCCTTCGGCATTAATGAGTACTCGTGAATCTTGAGCGACAATAGATTCGAGTCCAGTACCTACAATAGGAGCTTCTGGATTAATAAGAGGGACAGCTTGTCGCATCATATTAGAGCCCATCAAAGCACGGTTAGCATCATCATGTTCAAGAAAAGGGATAAGAGAAGCAGCAATAGAAGATATTTGGTTTGGAGCAATATCGAGTAAATTAACCTCTTCTGGTTTTACAATTGGGTAATCAGCAAAATATCTTGCTTTTATACGCTGTTCAGTAATTTTACCCGATTTATCAAAATTGGTAGATGCCTGTGCAATAATTTTATCTTCTTCTTCTTCGGCTGTAAGATATATTGGGTTATAAGTAGTATCTACAACACCATTTTCAACTTTAATGTATGGGGTTTCAATAAATCCGAGATTATTAATTTTAGCATAGACACAAAGCGAAGAAATAAGTCCGATATTGGGTCCTTCTGGTGTTTCAATAGTACAAAGTCTTCCATAATGAGTATAATGTACATCTCGAACTTCAAAACCCGCTCTTTCTCTCGAAAGCCCTCCTGGTCCTAAAGCAGATATTCTCCTTTTATGAGTAAGTTCTGCAAGAGGATTTGTTTGATCCATAAATTGCGATAATTGATTCGTTCCGAAAAAGGAGTTAATGACAGAAGATAATGTTTTTGCATTAACAAGGTCCACTGGTTTAAAAACTTCATTATCACGTACATTCATTCGTTCTCTAATTGTACGTGCCATTCTGGTAAGTCCAACTCCAAATTGTCCGTATAATTGTTCTCCAACTGTTCTAACACGTCTATTGCTAAGATGATCAATATCATCTACTTCTGCTTTAGCATTAATAAGTTCGATGAGATATTTAATAATTGCAACTATATCTTCTTTGGTGAGAACCTTGGTATTAATATCAATATCGAGGTTTAATTTTTTATTAATTTTATAACGACCTACTTCACCAAGATCATATCTTTTGTCGGAGAAGAATAATTTTTCGAAAATACTACGCGCAGTTTCTTCGTCGGGTGGATCTGCATTTCTTAATTGTCTATATATATATTCAAGTGCTTCTTTTTCAGAGTTGGTAGTATCTTTTTGGAAAGTATTATAAATGATTGAGTAGTCAAGAGATGACATATCTTCACGATGTAGGAGTATGCTTTTGGCTCCGGATTCAACTATTTGATCAATATGTTTATTTTCGAGTACTGTTTCTCTTTCCAAAATAATTTCTGTACGTTCAATAGAAACAACTTCGCCTGTATCTTCATCCACAAAATCTTCGAGCCATGTTTTAACAGCTCTTGCTGCTAATTTACGGCCTACAACTTTTTTAAGTCCTGCTTTAGTAACTTTAATTTCTTCGGCAAGACCAAAAATTTCAAGAATATCCTTATCTGTTTCAAAACCAATTGCTCTTAGAAGAGTAGTAACAGGAAGTTTCTTTTTGCGGTCAATGTATGCATACATAACATTATTTATGTCAGTAGCAAATTCCATCCATGATCCTTTAAACGGGATAATTCTCGCAGAATATAAAATAGCACCATTAGTATGGCGACTTTGACCAAAGAAAACACCGGGTGAACGATGTAATTGAGAAACCACCACTCTTTCACCACCATTAATAACAAAGGTACCTTTGGGAGTCATATAGGGTATCATACCAAGATATACATCTTGTATAATAGTTTCAAAATCTTCATGTTCAGGGTCTGTGCAATACAATTTCATTTTAGCTTTAAGAGGAACGCTATAAGTAAGTCCACGTTCAATACACTCTTCAATAGAATACCTGGGAGGATCTATGAAATAGTCAATAAATTCTAAAACAAAATTATTTCTTGCATCTGAAATTGGAAAATTTTCAGAAAAGACCTTAAAAAGGGTTTCTTGTTGTCGGTTTTCACTTGTTGTTTCAAGTTGGAAAAAATCATGAAACGATTTTAATTGAATCTCGAGAAAATCAGGATAATCAATACTGATTTGTGTTTTACCGAAATTAATTCGATTTTTTTTGTTTATTGTCAATGTATTAAAAATTAAAGGTTGAAGAAATTAAATTAAAAAAGATTTAAATATATTATTAGAATATAGAATAATTTGCTTATAATAAAAAGCAACAATGATTACATTTATATTCCCTTTTATAATTTAACAAACTTTCTATTTAATTTCAACCTCAGCCCCTATTTCTTCTAATTGTTTTTTCAATGCTTCGGCTTCATCTTTTGGAATACCTTCTTTAATTGGTTTTGGTGCTGCATCAACCAGCTCTTTGGATTCTTTTAAGCCAAGGCTTGTAAGTTCTTTAACAAGTTTTACAACAGCGATTTTTTGTTGTCCCACAGATTTAAGGATAACATTAAATAGTTTCTTTTCTTCTTCTTCATTTTCATTATTTGAAGGAGCTGAAGTAGAGGCTGCTGCCATAACAGCTGGAGCTGCTGGTTCAATGCCATATTCATCTTTAAGAATCTGAGCTAATACGTTAACTTCTTTAACAGTCAGATTAACTAATTGTTCTGCAAGTGCTTTTAATTCTGTCATTTTATTGTATTTTATGTGTTAAAAAATTAATTAATTAATTATATATAAATTATTCAGTCTTTTCAGACATGGTTTTAAGAATTCCACTTATTTTTGAGCCACCTGATTGTAATGCTGAGACGACATTTCTTATAGGTGACTGTAATAATCCAATAATATCTCCAATGAGTTCATTTTTGGATTTAAGATTAACAAGGGTTTCAAGTTGTTCATTGCCGATAAAGCAAGATTCATTTACATAAGCTCCTTTAAGTATAGGATGTGTATTTTTGAAATTTTTTCTAAAATCGCTTATGATTTTTGCAGGTAAATTACCTGCATCAGAAAACATAATAGAAGATGGACCTTCGAGGACAGAGTACAATTCATCAAAATTTTTACCACTGTTCTGCATAGCCATTTTAAGCAAAGTATTTTTTACGACAATTAGTTTTACATTTTTGTTAAAACATGATTTTCTCAAGTTAACAGTAGTTTTAACATCAAGTGTAGAAATATCGGTTATATACATGCAATTACTATTTGCAATTTGATTCGACAGTTCAGCAACAATTTGATTTTTAAGTTCTTTTTTCATAATATCAATAATATAATTAAGCTGTAATTGATTTTGTATCAATATGAACTCCAGGGCTCATAGTGCTGGATATACAAATACTTTTAAGATAAGTTCCTTTTGCGGCAGCAGGTTTTAATTTGATAATATTTTGTAATAATTCTTTAGCATTATCAACAATTTTTTCATTTGTAAAAGATATTTTTGCGATAGAAGAGTGAATGATTCCATATTTATCAACTTTAAAATCAATTTTACCTGCTTTAACTTCCCTAACGGCCTTACCTATTTCCATAGTAACGGTACCAGTTTTGGGATTAGGCATTAAACCTCTTGGACCTAAAATTTTTCCTAAAGCACCAATTTTAGGCATAACGCTTGGCATAGTAATTATAACGTCAACATCTGTCCAGCCTTCTTTTATTTTTTGGATATATTCATCCAATCCATAATAATCGGCTCCAGCTGCTTTTGCTTCTTCTTCCTTATCAGCGGTACAAAGTACCAGTACTTTAACTTTTTTACCGGTTCCATGAGGCAAAGTAACACTACCTCTAACCATTTGATTGGCTTTACGAGGATCCACACCTAATCTTACATCTATATCAACAGAAGCATCAAAATTAGTAGTAGTAATTTTTTTTACTATATCAATAGCTTCAGATAAAGGATAAAGTTTTTGTCGATTATATTTTGTTAAAGCCTCTTTTCTTTTTTTAGTTAGTTTGGCCATTTTATCAATTTTTAAATTTCTTAATTATACAAATTTTAGATATAACTCTAATATTATTTATTTATTTTATAAGTATTTTCTCCCTTAATAGTAATTCCCATACTGCGGGCAGTTCCAGCAACCATACTAATTGCTGATTCAAGAGTAAAAGCGTTCATATCTATCATTTTATTTTCAGCAATAGTTTTAACTTGTTCCCAGGTAATAGAACCGATTTTTGTTTTGTTGGGTTCAGCAGAACCTTTTTGAACTTTTGTCAATTCTAATAATTGTATTGTTACTGGGGGAGTTTTAACTATAAAATCAAAAGATTTATCTTTATAAACAGTAATAATAACAGGGATTAATTTTCCGGCGTTATCCTGTGTTCTCGCATTAAACTGTTTACAGAATTCCATAATATTCACACCTTTAGCACCTAAGGCAGGACCAACGGGAGGAGAAGGATTAGCTGCACCTCCTTTGATTTGTAATTTAATTATTCCAGCTATTTCTTTTGCCATATTTAATATATATTATTAAAATTAGTTATATTTTATCAACTTTCTTTTTCAACTTGCATAAAACTTAATTCAAGTGGAGTTTTACGCCCAAAAATTTTTACTATTACCTTTAATTTTTTCTTTTCATTATTAATTTCTTCGATAACACCGCTAAAATTGTTAAAAGGACCATCAATAACAGTTACAGTTTCTCCAACAATAAAAGGTTCATTTATTTCTTCACTTTTTTCTGCTAATTCATCAACTTTTCCAAGTATTCTATATACTTCTGATTGTCTTAATGGAACAGGATTTTTTCCTTTTTCAGTACCAAGAAAACCTGAAACACCAGGAATATTTTTTATTGCATGTATTAGTTCTCCTGTTAGAACAGCTTCAATGAGTATATATCCTGGAAAATAGCTTCTTTCTTTACTTATTTTTTTCCCTTTTCGTACCTGATAGATTTTTTCGGCAGGAATAATAACTTGAGCAACATAATCATTCATACCTAAACGGGCAATTTCATTTTCAATGTATTGCTTTACTTTTTTTTCGTTGCCGCTTACAGCACGAATCACATACCATTTTGCCACATTGTCACTCATATCTTTTTTTTTATAATAGTTAAAAAAGTTAAAAACATAAATAATCTCATTTTATGGATAGCATATTAAAACAGTTTATAAAATTGCTTTATTATCGTATCGAAAGAAGTATCCATTAAATAAACTATTAAAGCAATTATCAAAGAAGCGACAGATACAACAATAGCGCTATTTTGCAATTCATTCCATGTAGGCCATGACACTTTATGCATCAATTCATCATAGCAATCTTTAATATAAGCTTTTATTTTTTTCATAATAATTATGTTTTTTGCACGGGTGGCAGGACTCGAACCTGCAACCTATGGTTTTGGAGACCACCACTCTGCCAAATTGAGCTACACCCGTACATATAACCTCTATTTTTTATGGTTGAGTATATTATTATTAAATTTAATGACATACAAATTTAATAGATAATTCATATAAATCAATCCAGAATTTCAATTACCTGTCCTGCTCCAACGGTACGCCCACCTTCACGAATAGCAAAACGTAAATTAACATTCATTGCTATTTCAGAAATTAAATTAACAGTAATAGTTACATGATCGCCAGGCATTACCATTTCAATTCCTTCTGGAAGTTCTATTTCACCAGTAACATCAGTAGTACGAAAATAAAACTGGGGACGGTATTTATTATGAAAAGGAGTATGACGGCCACCTTCTTCTTTTTTAAGGATATAAACCTGGGCTTTGAAATTTTTATGAGGTTGAATTGACCCGGGTTTAGCAACTACCATTCCTCTACGAATTTCATTTTTATCAATGCCACGCAATAGTAAACCTGCATTATCTCCTGCTTCACCTCTATCAAGGATTTTACGAAACATTTCTACACCAGTAACAACAGATTTTAGTTTATCAGCGCCCAGTCCAATAATTTCTACTGGATCACCTGTCTTTATCACGCCGGATTCAATACGACCGGTAGCAACAGTACCACGACCTGTTATACTAAAAATGTCTTCTATAGGCATTAAAAAGTCTTTATCAATATCACGAACTGGGATAGGAATATAATTATCAACTGCATCCATTAATTCTACTATTTTTTCTACCCATTTAGGTTCATTATTAAGGGCCCCAAGAGCAGAACCTCTTATAACAGGAACATTGTTCCCATCATATTCATAAAAGTTCAACAGGTCTCGAATTTCCATTTCAACAAGGTCCAACAGTTCTTCGTCATCGACCATATCTACTTTGTTCATAAATACAACAAGTTTGGGAACACCAACTTGACGGGCAAGTAAAACGTGTTCACGAGTCTGAGGCATTGGTCCATCAGTAGCTGCAACAACCAGAATAGCACCATCCATTTGAGCGGCACCAGTAACCATGTTTTTGACATAGTCAGCATGTCCAGGACAGTCAACATGTGCATAATGCCTTGTTGCCGTTTGATATTCAACATGAGAAGTATTAATAGTAATACCTCTTTCTTTTTCTTCTGGAGCATTATCGATAGAATCAAAAGATCTGAATTCAGCATAACCTTTTTGAGCCATTACCAATGTAATGGCAGCGGTTAAAGTTGTTTTTCCATGATCGATATGCCCAATAGTTCCAATATTAACGTGAGGTTTGGAACGATCAAATTTTTCTTTTGCCATATTAAATAAAGGTTTTAATGTTAAAAAATAAATTTAAAATATAATTAATAAAATAAAAATTCAAAAAACTTTTGAGCCAATGACGAGATTTGAACTCGTGACCCCTTCCTTACCAAGGAAGTGCTCTACCAACTGAGCTACATCGGCTTTTGAGCGGAAGACGGGGCTCGAACCCGCCACCTATAGCTTGGAAGGCTATCGCTCTGCCAAATGAGCTACTTCCGCCTATATATTTATGTGGGGAGAGGAGGATTCGAACCTCCGAAGGCTCAGCCAACAGATTTACAGTCTGCCCCATTTGACCGCTCTGGTATCTCCCCTACAAATATATTTTTTTAAAACAAAGCCGATAGAGGGATTCGAACCCCCGACCCGCTGATTACAAATCAGCTGCTCTGGCCAACTGAGCTACATCGGCAATTCTTTGAATTTGAACTACTTATATAAAAAAAGCAGACCTTCTTCAAAAAGTCTGCAAATTTATTAATAATTTTTGTTATCTCAAAACATTTTTTTAAATTAATTTCCTTTTATTTTTTCCTTATGTTTTGTCAACTGTTTCTTTAAAGCCTCAATCGCTGAATCAGTAGCCTGTTCAAAAGTTTTTGATTGCTTTTTGGCATAAAGATCATTCCCCGGAATTTTTAATTTTATCTCTGCAATTTTATTTCCTTCTTTTTCTTTTTTTTCAAGTTTCAATATAACATCACCACCTATTATACCTTCATAAAAACCATTTAACTTCTCCATTTTATTTTGAATAAAATCTTCCAATTTTTTATCAGTTTTAAAATGGACAGATGTGATATTTACTTTCATATTTGTGTCTCCTTTAATTTTATGCTCTTGGATGAGCCTGTTTATAAATTGTTTTTAATTTTTCAATTGTAATATGTGTATATACTTGTGTTGCCGCTAAACTTGAATGCCCCAATAATTCTTTTATGGCATTTATTTCTGCTCCATTATCAAGAATGTGGGTAGCAAAGGTATGTCTTAATACGTGTGGACTTCGTTTTTCAAGTGATTTTATCAAGGATAAGTATTTATTTACAACTCTATAAACAAATTTTGGATATAATTTTGCACCTTTATCGGTAACCAGAAAATATCCACTTTTTGAAATACCTTCTGAATCCCTTCTTTCCAAATAAATATTAATTACCTTATTTATATATGGCGAAAAAGGAATAATTCTTTCCTTGTTTCTTTTACCTAAAACTTTGATGGTCTGGCTCTCAATATCAATATCGTTATCTGTCAAATTTATTAATTCTGATAAACGCATTCCTGTGGCATATAATATCTCTATAATAGTTCTGTCTCTTATCCCTTTAAAATCGTCTGAATACATATTCTCATCCAATATAGTATTCATACTTGATTTATCAACAAAAACAGGAAGTTTTTTAGAATTTTTAGGAGAAATTAACTTTGAAAGTGGATTTTCGCTTATTATACCTTCTTTGTAAAGAAAATGAAAAAAAGTTTTTAATGTACTTATTTTTCTGTTTACAGATGTGGTTTTATTAGAGTTTTCAAGTAAATGCACTACCCAACTACGTATTTGATAAAAATTTGCTTTTTCAGGTTCAGATATATTATACTCTTTGAATATAAAATCAGAAAATTCTATTAAATCTTGCTTATAGGCTTTAACAGTATTAGGAGAATACCTTTTTTCAGCAGTAATATACTGTATAAATTTATCAACTACCATCAATGTTAAACCGTAATAATTATTTTATAACGTAAAAATAATACAAAAATTATTAAGAAGACTTCTAAAAATTATAAAATTGACAATTAATCATTTATAATATTATATATTGATGAATAAACAAAAATACAAAATATTTTGTTTATTCTACAAAAAGTTTATAAATTTAAACTTACAATATTATAATTAAATTTATCTACCATTTTAATTAATTTATCTATAATATTGGTTAATTTATTTTTGCAAAAATAAATTAACATAAAGACATATTTTCGGAGTGAACTCAAAAATTAATCATTAGTTATATCTTCAGCAAAAATCAATTATTTTTGCACTATAATTTAATTTCTGTATTATTAGATAATGTTTGACGAAGAAGACGATTTTGCAAAAAAAAATACAAGTGAGCAATTTGATTTAGAAAACAGCGATGCGGTTCAGTCTCCAACACTTGCAAATATGTATCATGACTGGTTTCTTGATTATGCTTCTTATGTTGTATTAGAGCGTGCTGTTCCTGATGTTGTTGATGGTCTTAAACCTGTTCAGCGTCGTATACTTCATGCTATGAAAGAAATAGACGACGGGAGGTTCAATAAAGTAGCCAATATCATTGGCAATACAATGAAATATCATCCTCATGGTGATGCTTCTATTGGGGATGCACTTATACAATTAGGTCAAAAAGATTTACTTATAGAAACACAGGGTAATTGGGGTAATATCTTAACTGGTGACAGTGCTGCGGCTTCACGTTATATTGAAGCACGTCTGTCAAAATTTGCTCTTGAAGTACTTTTTAATCCTAAAACAACTATATGGAAATTGTCTTATGATGGACGAAATAAGGAACCTGTAAATTTGCCCGTTAAATTTCCTTTACTGCTTGCTCTGGGAGTGGAAGGCATTGCTGTTGGCCTCGCCTCCAAAATACTTCCACTTAATTTTAACGAAATAATAGATGCTTCTATAAATTATTTACAGAAAAAACCTTTTGAACTGTACCCGGATTTTCCAACGGCTGGAATGGCTGATATTTCTAAATATAATGATGGATTAAAAGGTGGAAAAGTAAGAGTTAGAGCTAAAATCAATCAATTAGATAATAAAACACTTGTTATTACTGAAATCCCATTTGGCACTACTACTACTTCGCTCATTGATTCAATAGTTTATGCTAATGATAAAGGTAAAATAAAAATAAGAAAAATTGAAGATAATACTGCACAAAATGTAGAAATTGTGGTACATCTTGCACAAGGAGTTTCTCCTGATACTGCTATTGATGCTTTATATGCCTTTACTTCTTGTGAAACTTCTATTTCACTATATAGTTGCGTCATTAATAAAGGAAAACCTGCCTTTATGTCTGTTAGTGAAATATTAAAAACCAGTGTTGACAGAACTGTTGAACTACTTAATAAAGAATTACAAATTCAACTTGCTGAATGCGAAGACCTGTGGCATTATGCTTCTTTGGAAAAAATATTTATTGAAGAAAAAATTTATCGTGATATTGAAGAATGTGAAACATGGGAAGAGGTTATAAATGCTATTGATAAAGGTCTTGAACCTTTTAAAAATCGCCTCAAAAGAGAAGTTACTCAAGAAGATATTATTAAATTGACCGAAATTAAAATTAAACGTATCTCAAAATATGATTTATCAAAAGCCGAAGAGGTGATTCAATCTATTGAAGACGATATTGAACAATGTATTGTTAATCTTAATAATATTACTGCCTATGCAATAGACTATTTTAAACATATAAAATCCAAATATGGAAAAGGAAAAGAAAGAAAAACAGAATTACGCTCTTTTGAATCTATCGAAGCCGCTATGGTTGCTGCTCCTACTCAAAAACTTTATGTTAATAGAAAAGAAGGATTCGCAGGCACCGGGCTTAAAAAAGATGAATATGTATGCGATTGCTCTGATATTGATGATATTATAGTGTTTCGAAACGATGGAACTTTTATTGTAACAAAAATTGCTGATAAAATATTTGTCGGCAAAAATATTATTCATATCGCCGTATTTAAAAAAAATGACGATAGAACTATTTATAATATAGTATATGCTGATGGCACAAAAGGGAATATAATGGTTAAAAGATTCGCTGTAAAAGGCGTAACACGTGATAAAGAATATTGCATTACAAAAGGAACACAAGGCTCACGTATATTGTATTTTACAGCTAATCCTAATGGCAAAGCCGAAACAATTAGAGTGCATCTTAAACCTAAACCAAGACTGAAAAATCTTTTTTTTGATTTCGATTTTGGAAAATTGACTATTAAAGGACGCAATTCATGGGGAAACATACTTACACGTCATCCAATAAGAAAAATAACTCTTCAAAATGAAGGTATATCTACACTTGGTGCAAGAGAAATATGGTTTGATGAAAGTGTTAAAAGACTTAATGTTGAAGGAAGAGGCGTTTCACTTGGTTCGTTTTCAGCTAATGATAAAATACTTACAATTATGAAATCCGGTAATTATAAAATAACTGGAACTGAATTAACAACACATTTTGATGACGAACTCGTGATAATTCAAAAATATGAACCTTCTATTGTTATTACTTCAATATACAGTGATAAAAAATCAGGATATATATATGTGAAACGTTTTAAACCTGAAATATCTGATAAAAAAATTACTTACCTCCCCAATGATATAGATTACGAACAACTTTACGTTACTTGTGATTTTTACCCCCGCGTAGAACTTGTTTTCTCTGAAAACAAAAAAGGTAAAAATTTTGAAGAAATAAATATTTCAGAATTTATTACGATAAAAGGAGTAAAAGCCAAAGGCAAAAGATTAACTAATAAAACAATTACCAAAATTATTATGCTCGATTCTTTGCCTTATGAACCCCCTGATTTAAATATCGATAATACAAACAATGATGAATATCAAAACAATGATAATTATACAGAAAAAATTGAAGAAGATAATTTGCAAATGAAATTGGAACTGTAATTTTTGAACACTTATGCTTTTTAATAAAACTTTACATTTAAAATTAGTGTTTGTCCATAAAGTCAAGAGTTTGTTTCAGAATGTTCGAGTTCGAGGTTTCGATAGCCTGAAAATCGAGAGTATACTAATAAAGTACATAACTGATTTGAAGGCTGATAATAACGATGAAATCAGACTTTATGGACAAACTCTGATTATTTAAGATTTTGATTTGTTATTATTCAACTGAATTTGTATTTTCATTTTAACAGGATTGTGATCAGAAAAATTAAAATGTAATTCTTCTGTTTTAATATATAATATTTTAACATTAGGCGAAACAATAAAGAAATCAAGAATGGTAGTATTAGTTTCAGATTGTTTATATTCCATTTTTACATCTCTATTGGTAGGAATATAATTATCAAATACCCATTGCCACCCTTCATCAAAAAAAGAACTCTCTATTGATGGTTTTATGGTCTTAACTTTATACGAAGACTTTACTTTATCAACTTTAAACCCATAAGGATTAATATTCCAGTCACCCCCGGCTACAACATAATTCCCTTTTTTATATTCTGCCTGCATAAGCCCCTTGATAAAGTTCATTTCTTTTTCTCTAATGTCAATAGCATCATCAAAAGCTGAATTATGAACATTGATTATTACAAGTTCCCTGTTATTTTTTAATAAATATTTTGAAACAATAATACATCTGTCAAAAAAAAATAGATTTTTAGGCCATTTATAACTGCCAGGAAGTGAATATCTTATTGCTGTATATGGTTCATATTTAGAAAAACATGCTAATCCAGACTGTACTTTACCCATTGGGTTATTTAATGGTAAGAAAACAAATTTTACATCATAATTAACTGCATAAAAACCAGTATGTGAATTTAAAATAGAACAAAAATGTTGATATTGATTATTTCTGTACGAACGTTTTGAATTTAAATCAATTTCTTGTAATAATATAAAATCAATACCAATATTTTTGACCAGATATTTACTAATACTATCATAATATTTTTGATATAATTGTTTAGAGG
>JAKIYJ010000149.1 GCA_022708585.1 Bacteroidota bacterium | reverse complement strand
GCAACTGAGTACCGCGATTCAAACCTACCACCGTCGCACGGTGCGGATCGCAAAGGATAATTTGAGCGCCCATTTCGATCAATTTGTCCACGAAAAACAGGCGACTTTCAAACATTTTCTGGTGAATCAGCACACTTCCATCTGCCTGAGTTGCAGTAACAAGTGCAATACTTATAAGGTCAGGAGTAAATCCTGGCCATGGGGCATCTGCTATATTTAATATAGAGCCATCAATAAAAGTTTTTATAGAATATCTTTCCTGTTCGGGAATATACAGGTCATCATTACGAGTTTCAATTGTAATTCCAAGTCTTCTAAAAACTTCAGGTATTAATCCAAGATGATGTAAACTAACATTTTTAATTGTAATTTCAGATTGAGTCATAGCTGCCAGTCCTATAAAACTTCCGATTTCAATCATATCTGGCAAAATAGTATGTTCTGTACCATTAAGTTTTTCTACTCCTTCAATAGTGAGCAAATTAGATCCAATGCCTGAGATTTTGGCACCCATTCGAGCGAGCATATTACAAAGTTGAAGGATGTAAGGTTCACAAGCGGCATTAAAAATAGTAGTAACACCATGGGCAAGAACAGCAGCCATGATAACATTAGCAGTTCCTGTAACTGAGGCTTCATCAAGCAGCATATAAGTACCTTTTAGCCTGTCTGCTTTTAATATATAAAGGGCATTGGTTTTATCAACTTGAAAATCGGCACCAAGTTGTTGCAATCCGATAAAATGAGTATCCAATCTTCTACGACCAATTTTGTCTCCTCCGGGTTTAGGAAGTACAGCTTTCCCATATCTTGCCAATAAAGGTCCAACAATCATAACCGATCCTCTAAGAGTTGCTATTTTTTTAATAAATGAAGGGTCTGACAGTTTATCAATATCGAGATTATCGGATTGAAAAGAATATATTCCTTCATCAAGTCTTTCAGTTTTAACACCTAAAATTTGAAGTATTTCAATTAAATTAATAACATCTCTTATTTCCGGTATATTATGAATAGTAATTTTTTCAGAAGTAAGCAGAGTAGCACATATTACCTGTAATGCTTCATTTTTGGCTCCTTGTGGGACAATATCACCTTTAAGTTTTATTCCCCCTATAATTTTAAAAGTATCCATAATCAAATTATTAAAACTAAACTATTTTTTTTTGTTTGTCCTATTTTTATAGTTTGATTGAACGTGAGAAGTATTTTGTTTTGTTGAATTCCCGTTAACATATTTTTTTTTATTTAATTTAGAATACTTTTGCTGGATAGATTGTAGTTTATCACTATCTTTTAATTTAAGTTTACCATTTGAAAGAGACTCCAGGTGTAAAGAAATAACTTCATCCGATACAGTTTCACGGTTCCAGGTCATATATAACTTTTTCAAAGTGTTGGCACAAAGCAAGGTTAACAAATCCTTTTTCTTCCCTTCGGGATAATCAGCTACTTTCTGTATAATACGCTGTATATTATAACCATAATGCTTGAATTTAATATCATTATTCTGATACGATACTTTTTGAGGTTTAATATTGGCATATTGTGATGGGTCAGGCCTGGGATAAGGAGAATCAACATCTAATTTAAAGTCACTTATTACAAAAAGATGATCCCATAATTTCCTGTTATATTCATTTGTATCTCTATTTTGACGGCTTAATTGCCCCATTGCAAAAATAACAGTCTTAGCCATTTTATTCCTTTTTTCTCTATCTTCAATAGTTAAAAGATATTTTACCATTTTTTGAATATTTCGACCATATTCAGGTAAAATAAGTTTTTCTCTGGTTGTATTGTATTCCATTAACTAAAAAATTTATATTTAATAAGTAAAATCATTATCTGATAATTACTGAATTTTTTATTGATTCAAAGAAATTAAATAATCTTTTGTAAGATAAAAAGTATTAATTTCATTATGTAATTATAGCAGTTTTAATAGCTAAAAATCAAAAAACAGAATGAAAGATATAAAAATAAATCAACGTACAATTAACAATTTGGCAAATTTAAGCAAAAGTTGTTTTTCTCCAACCGTTTCAAACAATACTCTTGCTTTTTTATTAGATCCATCTCCTTCAATTTTAAGTACCTTCCCTTTACCAAACCATTGATGTTCAACTGTCATACCTTCTGTTATATATTTTGGGTCGTCTTCTGTTGCGAATTTTTCTTCTTTGTTTATAATTTTTTCTTTTTTAACAAAATTACTTGGTGCTTTTGCTTTATTAGTAAAAGATTTTAAAGAATTATTGTCATTATATTGATTTTTTATCTTTTCATTATAATACCCTCCCTGTGTTTCAATAAATCTTTTATCAATTTCATCCAGGAACCTGCTTGGTTGACAAGATACCAATTCTCCGTATCTATATCTTGATTCACAATATGAAAGAAATAATTTTTTTTTGGCTCTTGTAAGTGCAACGTAAAAAAGCCTTCTTTCTTCTTCAATTTCAGACCTTGAACTCATCGATAAAATAGATGGAAAGAGATTTTCTTCAAGTCCACTAATAAATACATAAGGAAATTCAAGCCCTTTGGCTCCATGTATTGTCATAAGTGAAACATTATTTTTATTATTGTCTTCGTTTTTATCATCAGCATCAGTCAGTAAGGCAATATCAAGCATAAATTCATCAAGAGTCCTGACAGTATTAGTTAAAAAATCCTTTTCTTCAATATAATTCATATTAATTTGAGATTCACTTTCTGAAAATTCTTTTATTCCATTCAAAAGTTCTTCAACATTCTCATATTTACTTATACCCTCTGGAGTATTATCATTATATAATTCTTTTAATATTCCCGAAGAGGCAGCAATTTTTTTAGCTATTTCATAAGCATTTTTCTGTTTAATTTCAACAGAAAAACTCTTAATCATATTAACAAATTCGGATATTTTTTTTAATGTTCCCTG
>JAKIYJ010000148.1 GCA_022708585.1 Bacteroidota bacterium | reverse complement strand
TTTCAATATTAATGGACAAATAAGAATTGTTGCATCACAAAAAAGAGTTTCAGAAGCTATGTATGAACCCCAAACTGATGGCTTTACAATTGCAAATTTATCACTGACATATCATCATAATAAATATATTTCAGCAACAGCAGGGGTTAACAATCTTTTTGATGAAGCTTATTATGAACATCTTAATCGTAGAATTATTGGAAGCAAAACTGCAAGACTTTATGAGCCGGGTAGAGTATTTTTTATTAATTTAGTTATTGACATTTAACGTTTATATATGAATAAAATTATTCTTACATAAAATATGCAATAATTAAAATGAAAACAATTATTTTATAGATATAAATAAATTAATAATTTTTAAAATATGAAAAATATTATGTTTTTTATCGTACTTTTCCCTTTATTCTTTATTTCTTGTGAAAATGAAAGGGATACTGTAAAGATTAAATATCTTGTTACTAACAGTAACAATGGTTTTACTGTTAGTTATAAAGGTGAAAATGGTACAATAGTTAAAAAAAATATAGAAACAGAAAGCAAAGAAGACAAATGGACAGTGGATTTTCCTGCAAAACAGGGCGATATTGTTTATTTATCTGTTCTGGATACAGAAGCTAATTCTTTTGTTAAAGCAATGATAATTATTGATGGAAAAGTTTATAAACAATCTACTCGTACTAATGATACAACTATGCCAATTGTAGTATCGGGTACCATTCCTTTTTATAAATAAATTTTTATAGCAATATATGTATTGTTTATTTTTTTTATAATTTTGAAAAAGAATAATATTTATTATGGAAATAACAGGAAAATTAATACAGAAATTACAATCTGTCAGTGGTGAAGGTAAAAATGGTCCCTGGACAAAAGGGTCATTTATTATAGAAACTTTTGAACAATATCCTCGTAAAATATGTTTTATGGCGTGGAACGATAAAGCATCACTTATTGAAAATATACCTTTGAATGAAGTAATTAAGGTTTTTTTTGATGCCGAATCCAGAGAGTTTAATGATAAATGGTATACCGATTTAAAAATGTGGAAAATTGAAAAATTATCTGTTGACGAAAACCAGCCAGGAACATTGCCAGATACTGACAAAGAAGATGTGTCAGCAACTGCAAATGCTACTGTTTATGAAATATCACAAAATAATAATGAAATATCAGATGATTTGCCATTTTAATTTTTTGATAAATATTATAAAAAAATATTGATTTTGCAAAAGTTCGGGGTGTGGCGCAGTTGGCTAGCGTACTTGCATGGGGTGCAAGTGGTCGGAAGTTCGAGTCTTCTCACCCCGACTTTTTATAAAAATTGCCTTTATTAAGTTTTATAATACTTGTTGTTCTCTCCTGCTTAAGTACCCAATCACAAAAAATACCTGATTAAAAAATAAGATATTTAACAGAAAAATATCACAACTTCACATCTAAAACAACTTTTATTCTTGTAACTTTAAGAGCATCGCCTCCATATTACATTTATCCTACATATAATTTTTTGATACAGATTTTATTATTTTGCTGAATTTTCAAAATATAAATTCCATCAGGATAATGAGATAAATCTATTTTTAAATTAGAATTATTTATTTGGTTAAAACTTAGTAACTTTTCTCCGAATAAATTATAAATATCGATATAAATATTTGAATTGCTTAAACTTTCAGGTAATTTTATGTTAATTTCTTTTGAAGATTGAAGATTTAATATTTCTATATCATCATTTAAATAATTTTCAACATCGGAAACATCGGATCTTATTTCAATCAAAGTAGTATATTTAGGATTACTGCCACTAATAGAACCTTTAAAATCAAAAAGTTTAGTATATGAAGAATTGACAGGGTTATATTTAAATAAAACTCCCTGATCATTTGCCCCGCCATAAGTTGTTAATCCATATAAATTGCCATCTGAGGCTTCAACAAGACTACCACCTGGTTGCCTGCCTTCTGTATTGTTAAAATAGTGTTTCACAGTATAAATTCCAGTATTTGGGTTATATTGGAATAAAGTGCCATAATTAGAATTACCACCACCAGAAGTAAGTCCATACATCATTCCATCAGCAGCTTGAATAAGAGAACCGCTTGGAGAACTTCCCTTTGCTGTTTCAAAATCAACAATTTTTGTAATAGATGAATTTATTGGATTAAATTTAAATATAGTTCCCATAGAATGTTGCCCACCGTTGCATGCCATCCCATAAAAATTACCATCCAGAGCCTCTAATAAACTGCCATAAGGATTGGCGCCAGTTTGAGAAGAAGAAAAACTGCAAAGTTTTGTAAAAGGAGTTACATAATTATTAGGATCAAACTTAAAAATAATACCTACTCCATTATCGCCTCCAAAAGCCGTCATTCCATATAAATTTCCATCTGATGCAAGCATCAAATCACCATAAGGAATAGAACCATCAACAGAACTATTAAAATTATGCTTATTGGCGAAAACATTAGTTTGTAGATTATATGAAAAAATTATTCCACCCCCCGTACCTCCACCGGAGGTCATAGCATATAACTGATTAGCAGATATTTGTACTACAGAACCTGTTGGACATGCTCCATTATAATTGCCATCAAAGTCTAACAGTTTTGAATAAGCAGTTGAAAGAGGATTAAAACTAAACAAAGTACCCGCATTATAATTGCCATAGTAAGTAGTCATACCAACAAGATTCCCATTAGCATCTTTACGCAAAGAACCGGATGGTAAACCACCATTTGCTCCACCAGTAAAATCATACAATTTAGAAAAAGTTGAGGTGTTTATATTATACGAAAAAATAACACCATAATCATTAATACCCCCGGAATATGTCATGCCATAAAGTATGTATTGAACCTGTGCAAAAGTAAACCTGAGTGAAAGTATACAATAAAAGCAAATAGAGAAAAATTTTCTGTTCATTGTTTAAATATTATTTTTATTATTATTATTAATGAATCTCAAAATTACAAAATTATTTATATTATCAAGGTATATCAAATGAAAGTTAATTAGAGTTTGTCCATAATGTCCGATTTCATTGTTATTCTCAGCCTTCA
>JAKIYJ010000147.1 GCA_022708585.1 Bacteroidota bacterium | reverse complement strand
ACTGTGGCAACCACAAGTTATTACAAAAGTTATAAATGGTGAATTATGTGAGCCAATAGAATCTCTTACTGTAATTGTACCAGAACAGTTTTCTGGTAAAGTAATTGAAATTGTCAGCCGCAGAAAAGGTGAAATAAAAAATATTGATACTCGCAACGAACGTATCGTAATTGAATTTAATATTCCTTCCCGTGGATTAATTGGACTTGTAAATCCTGTTTTAACTGCCACTGAAGGAGAATCGGTCATTTCACATCGTTTTAAGGATTATGAACCCTGGAAAGGGGAAATTCAAAATCGCAGTAATGGTTCATTAATAGCTATGAGTACAGGTATTGCAGTGGCTTATTCAATTGATAAATTACAGGATAGAGGAAGATTTTTCATATATCCAAATGAAGAAGTTTATGCAGGACAAATTATTGGAGAAAACGCAAAAACAGGTGACATAGTTGTTAACATAACTAAAACAAAAAAATTAACCAATATGAGAGCATCCGGCTCCGATGATAAAATTGTACTTGTACCGCCTGTTAAGTTTTCACTTGAAGAATCTATGGAATATATCAAAGATGATGAATATGTAGAAGTAACACCAAAAGCAATCAGAATGTGCAAAATAATACTTGACGAAATTGAAAGAAAAAAATCTAATAAAACTAACAATATTATATAAGAGACTTATATTATTAAATATAGCAATATAATTTATTTATATTAGACTAATTAATATTCATTTACAATAAAAAAATATATTTAACAGGCTAATTTATAACTTTCTTTAATTCTTTTATTTACAGTATTAGATATTTCATTAATAGTAATTCTATCCTGTTTCATCGAATCTCTTTCTCTGATAGTAACGGTATCATCTTCGAGAGTTTGAGTATCAATGGTAATGCAATAAGGAGTTCCAATAGCATCTTGTCTTCTATAGCGTCTGCCAATAGCATCTTTTTCATCATATTGACAAAGAAAATCAGTTTTAATACTATTAAATATATTTTTTGCTTTTTCAGGCATACCGTCTTTTTTAACAAGAGGAAGTATGGCAACTTTAATTGGAGCAAGAAGAGAAGGAATATTTAAGACGACTCTTTCTGATCCGTCATCGAGTTTTTCTTCTTTATAACTGTATGATAGAATTGCAAGAAACATCCTGTCAAGCCCTATTGAAGTTTCTATTACATAAGGAATATAACTTTCGTTAAGTTCGTTATCAAAATAGCGTAATTTTTTTCCTGAATATTCTTCGTGGGATTTAAGGTCAAAATCTGTCCTGCTATGTATGCCTTCCAATTCTTTAAATCCCATAGGAAAGTTGAATTCAATGTCACAAGCAGCATTGGCATAATGAGCAAGTCTTTCGTGATCGTGATAACGAAACATATTAGAAGGTATGCCAAGTGAAAGATGCCATTTAAGTCTTTGTTCCTTCCAATATGAAAACCATTCCAGTTCGGTTCCGGGCTTAACAAAAAACTGCATTTCCATTTGTTCAAATTCTCGCATCCTGAAAATAAATTGTCGGGCAACAATTTCATTTCTAAATGCTTTGCCTGTTTGTGCAATACCAAAAGGAATTTTCATCCTTCCTGATTTCTGCACATTAAGAAAATTAACAAAAATACCCTGTGCAGTTTCAGGACGCAGATAAATTAACCCATTATCTTCATTGCTCGTCGAACCAATCTGTGTAGAAAACATAAGGTTAAACTGTCGAGGTTCAGTCCAGTTTTTTGAACCCGATACAGGGCATACAATGCCAAGATATTCTATGATTTTTTTAATCTCAGCAAAGTCTTTTTTATCTAATGCTTCATTAAATTTTTTATTGATTTCATTAATCGTATTTTGATATTCAATAATTCGCTTATTTGTAGTTCTAAACATTTTTTCGTCAAAAGTATCACCATATTTTTGAGAAACTTTTGATATTTCTTTTAGTATTTTATCTTCAATTTTAGCAATATGTTCTTCAATAAGTAAATCAACTCTGTATCTTTTTTTAGAGTCTTTATTATCAATAAAAATATCATTAAAAGCATCGGTATGCCCAGAAGCTTTCCATACAGTAGGATGCATAAATATGGCTGAATCAATCCCAACAATATTTTCATGATAATGTACCATGCTCTCCCACCAGTAATTGCGTATATTGTTTTTAAGTTCAACGCCATATTGACCGTAATCATAAACAGCAGCTAAACTGTCATATATTTCGCTCGATGGAAAAATATATCCATATTCTTTAGAATGAGCGATAATTTTTTTTAATAGTGTTTCATTATTTGCCATACTGCAAAATTAAAAAATTAAAATTTGCTTGCGATGCAGTTAAAAAGAATTTGGCTCTATTTTAAAATAATGTTGTTAAATAACCTTCTCGTCATCGTTTGTAACGAGGACGAGAGATTGCAAAGTGTTTTAAAGGTTTGTATAAATTTCATTATTGTAAATAGTTAATTTTATTTTAATTAAATTTATCTATATTTTTAATTAATTTATCTATAAATTTTTTTATTTTATCAAAAAATTATGCCCTTTTCTTTGTCTGGCAGGTAAAGAAAAGGGCGAAAAGAAAAATCACCGCTGTGGAAATGATTTGATAAAACTACGCAACCCCCTTTTAGGGTTTACAAACTCGCTCACTTCGTTCGCTCAAACAAGTAAACCCTTCTTACCCAACCATGCTTGCTTGTTTTATAACAAATCATTTCCAAGGCGGATTTAAAAACACATTATGGCATTTGTGTTATAATTGTAAAAATTATTATACTCAAAATCTGTTATTTATAATGTATTATGCATAATTACAACAATTTTATAGAATAGAGCCAATTTATTTAATATTATTTATATTTTGATATATTTTTATTATATTAATTAACTATGTAATGATAATAAATATAAATAAATAATATAAATATTATCATTAACATTTTATTATTAATAACTTTCAAACATATTAAAAATATTTTTTAAACAGTGTAACAGTTGCAAAAAATTTATGTAATTTTAAAGGCATAATACATACAGAATTATACTACTACTGAAATGTTTATA
>JAKIYJ010000013.1 GCA_022708585.1 Bacteroidota bacterium | reverse complement strand
CCAAAAAAATTTCAGGGCAGTTACAGCTTACGCAAGAAGAGTTATTAAAGAAAGAAGAGGCTCTTAAAAAACTTGAAACCGAATTAGCCTCAAAAAAAATCAACCTTGACAAGCTCAGCGAAGAGCTTGCTTCTGCCCAGATTGATATTAAAAAGAAAGAGAAAAAACTTGAAGAACTTCAATCAATTTTAAATAAAAAAGATTCTGTTGTAAATGCTCTTAAAACAAAGGTTAGTGAAGCATTATACGGCTTTGAAAATAAAGGACTTACGGTTAATATTAAAAATGGCAAAGTATATGTTTCGCTTGAAAATACTCTTCTTTTCGCAAGTGGAAAATGGGATGTAGATCCAAAAGGAGTTGAAGCATTAAAAAAACTTGCCAGAGTTCTTGAAACCAATCCTGATATAAACATTCTTGTTGAAGGTCATACCGACAATATACCATACAAAGGTAGTGGAGATATTAAGGATAATTGGGATCTTAGTGTAAAAAGAGCTACTGCAATAGTTAAGATACTTCTTGAAAAAAGTAAAATTGACCCCAAACGTTTAACCGCAGCAGGACGAAGTGAATATGTCCCCATTGACCCAAATAATACTCCTGAAGCACGCGCTAAAAATCGCCGAACAGAAATTATTCTTACCCCTAAACTTGACGAACTATTTCAAATATTAGAAACAAATTAATTGACTTTAAACAAATAAATCTGAAAAAATATCTTCAATTTTATTTACACCTTTTATTTTTATTTTGATTTTATTTGTATCAAGATTCTTTAGATTAAACTGGGATATATATATTTTTGAAAACCCCAACTTTTCTGCTTCAAGAATTCTTTGCTCTATCCGCTGTACAGGACGTATTTCTCCTGAAAGTCCTACCTCGGCCGAAAAACATACCTTATTATTAATTGGAACATCTTGATTTGAAGAAAGTACGGCGCTAACAATTGCCAGATCTATGGCAGGATCCTCAACTTTTATTCCTCCAGCTATATTAATAAAAACATCTTTTGCTCCCAATCTGAAACCACATCTTTTTTCCAGTACAGCAAGTAACATTGATAAACGTCTGATATCGAAGCCTGTTGTTGACCTTTGTGGAGTGCCATATACAGCGGAACTCACAAGTGCCTGCGTTTCTATCAACATTGGACGCAATCCTTCAAGTGTGGCTGCAACAGTAATACCGGAAAATTGTTCTTCACGTTGATTGATAAGTATATCAGAAGGATTGCTCACTTCTTTAAGTCCCGAAGATTGCATTTCAAAAATTCCAATTTCAGAAGTTGAACCAAAACGATTTTTTGATGCTCTTAATATTCTGTAGCCATAATGCCTGTCCCCTTCAAATTGCAATACAGTATCGACAATATGTTCCAATATTTTAGGCCCTGCAATAGAACCATCCTTGGTAATATGACCAATTAAAAAAACAGGGACCCCGGTCTGCTTGGCAAAACGTTGAAATTCAGAAGTACTTTGTTTGATTTGGCTTATGCTACCCGATGACGAATCAATTGATCTACTTTGAAGAGTTTGAACAGAATCAATAATAACAATCTCGGATGCTAAATTATCAATATGGTTAAAAATATTATCAGTATCAGTTTCAGTAAGTATAAAACAATTTTGATTGACAATACCTATTCTATTAGCTCTTATTTTTAACTGCTGTTCACTTTCTTCTCCAGAAACATACAATATTTTTTTGTCATTTATTTTTAATGCAACCTGAAGCATTAAAGTTGATTTTCCTATTCCAGGTTCACCACCAATTAATACTAATGAACCAGGAACCAGTCCTCCACCCAAAACCCTGTTCATTTCGGTATTTTCCATATTAATTCTAGGCTGTGCCGAATAATCAATTGATTGAATTAATTTTGGAAAATTGTTTAAAGAATAATTATTTGTATTATTATATTTTACAGCAGTATCATTTTTAATCACTTCTTCAACATACGTATTCCACTCTCCACAAGAAGGACATTTACCTATCCATTTAGGTGATTGTGCACCACAATTGGAACAAAAAAAAGCAGTTTTTATTTTTGGTTTTGACAATTATCAATTATATTGGATACTTTATATTACAAAATGTATAAATCATCAAGAAAATGTATAAATGAACCCCATTCCGAAAACTCATTTTTATCTTGATTTTTTTGATAAAATAAATTAATTAATTTCATAGATAAATCAATTAAAAATATAGATAAAATTAATTATGATAAAATTTATCAACTTTTCGGAGCGAATTCATAAATGTAAATCGAATCAGGATTTTTGTCTGGTAAATTCGCGGAATAAACGTCCTACTTCCTTGTTAACAATAAAAAGTTCATCTTCCTTAAGGTTTATAATATCCCATTCGCCATTATAGTAATCAACATTGCCATCTTTTAAATCGTATATGTCCAGACGGCGATGATTTTTATCAAATTTCATATCTACTTTCCACCGTCCTACTTCAATAGTATCCATATAATCCATAGGGGTAGCATTGTAAAAATTACGCATTATGATAAGGGTATTATTAGATTAAAAATCCATCTTTCCTTACTGGTGGTTTTCAAATCTTCGACCCAAACCTTATCCCATGAACCTTCAATTTTATGAGCAACACGTTCTTTATTACAGCTACTCAAAAAAAATGATATTATAACTGTTGAAAATAACAGTATAGAAGTTTGTATGTTCTGTTTATTCATAACATTAAAATTTATGCTCCAAATATACAAATAAAAATTATTAATTAAACAAAATTATTAATTTTTTTTTAAGAAGTGTAAATCAATTTGTGCTAAAAATAAAAAAATTTATTGTATTTATACATTGATATGGCTTATACTAAATTTATCATACAGGTCGTTTCACAAAACAAAATGTTAATTTCAGGTTGCTTTTTGATGTTTTAGAAAATGTCTTTACAGATTAAATTACTATTTAAATTAAAAACTGTTAAAAATGCTATGAATTACTGTATAAGTAGAAATTTTTTAAACAGTATTAGTATCTTAAAAATGAATTATACAAATATAACCAAAGTCTTATAAACTCTTTAAAAACAAAATTTTTCATGTTTTTATATATATCCTGCTTTGTTATTGTTTGTTAATTAGAGTTTGTCCATAATGTTCTATTTCACCGTTATTCTCAGCCTTCAAATCAGTTATGTATTTTAGTACACTCCCGATTTTCAGGCTATCGAAACCTCGAACTCGAACATTCTAAAACAAACTCTTGACTTTATGGACAGACACTAATTATTTCAATATAAGTGTTTTTACGTATTTTAATATAAGCGTTTTTACGTATTTCAGTATAAGTATTTTTACTTGAAATATGTAAAAAATGAAGAAGATATACTATGAAGATATGCAAAAACAGTGTAATATATAATAGATGTAAAATTATAAATTTTTCAATATAAATAAATATCTTGCTTATTTTCAATAAGTTAATAATTTCATAAAAAATTTTTACAGAAAAATATAATATATTGAATATTCTTGTAAACTTTTATGTATTTTTGTTCCCTCTTGTGGTAAAAATGTAAAAAACATAACCACCAGGACAATAAAAAAATTAAATATTTTATTGAATTATTATAGTATCCAATTATTTTATTAACAAAAAAAATTTTTTTTTTATTATTGTTGTATAACGAATTATTTTTTTTATTATCTTTGCACGAATTAAATTAATTTAATTATAAACCTTAAAATTTTATTACCTATGAAAAAAATGTACATTTCATTAGCATTGGCAAGTGCAGTATCATTTACCTTTGCGCAAAAACAAACGGGCATAATAACAAAAATGCCTGAACAAAAAATCAACATTAGCAAAACCCCCACCGACACATTAGACCCTGGAAATTCAATGAATGCAACAGGGTATGTTTTAATAGGTTGTCAAGACGGAGGTTATGTATTGGGAACAAATAGTTATGGAGATTATGCTAAGGCAGAGCAATTTATTGTTACTCCAAGTTCAAGTTACAAAATTGAAGGCGCTATTTACTGGGTAGGAGCTAAAAAAATAGAAATAGCAGGTTCACCCAATACCGTAGACTTTACTGTTTGGGATATGAATGGCACCAATGGTACTACTACTGCTGGTTCCGGACAGCAATGTCCTAATACAGTATTGGCTTCTGTTACTATGTCAATGGGTGATGTTGACACTTCTTCAACGCTTAGTAATGCTCAGATTATTATGTTTACATCTCCTATACTTGTTACAAGCGACTATGCAATAGGAATAGATGTACAAAACACTTATAACGATACAATAGGTATGGTTTCCACTCAAGACGGTGATGGTGGTGGTTATGAACTTTGCTGGGAAAAATGGAACGATGGAAATTGGTACACCCTTCAAGGAGGAGGATGGGGAGGTGGAACTCTTGATATTGATATGATGGTACTCCCTATTGTTGATATGAATACTGGAAACATTGATGATAATTATTTCATTTTTGGTATGAAAATGACTGCTTATCCTAATCCTGCACGTAATGAAACCACTATTGCTTACGAACTTGAAAAAGATGCCAATAATGTTGTAATTGAAATTCTTAATGCAAATGGGAAACTTGTTAACAAAATTGAACAGGGAGTTCAAAACAAAGGTGTTCATTCAACAAATATTGACCTGTCGGATCTATCCAATGGTAATTATTTCATCAGTTTAAATTCTAACGGACAAAAACTTATTAAAAGAATTATCATTGTCAAATAAATATTAACAAATTTAAATTAATAACTAAATAACAAATGAAAAATGCCTGGTCTGTAAAGGATCGGGCATTTTTTATTTTGCGAATTTCAAATTTACAAAAGAGAGTACAATGTTTTTAAACTAATTTGAATGATACTTTACAAGGGCTGACATTTTATTAGGAAAATCTAAAAAATTAAACTGTTAAAACGGTTTTAAAGTTATTGTATATTATTTTATATCTTGTTAAAACAGAGGTGTTAATAATAAAAAGTGTTTATTTCTTAATTTCTTTTTATACAACAATATAATTTTTATTTACATTTGCAGCGTTAATGGTTCTTTATAGATAATTCGCTCTATAAAATTAAAAGGGAATCAGGTGAGAAACCTGAACATTTCCCGATGCTGTAAACTCCATTAAAATTTGTTGCCATACCAGAGCCAATGTTTTTTTATAAATGTGAAGGCAGGCGACAAAGGAGCAAGTCAGAAGACCTGCCATTAACTTGTAGTTCGTAGCTTTCGGAGAAAAAGCGAAGAACAGAAATACTTTTTTCTGTTTTTTATTTTTGTTTCCCTAATTACTACGGTTTGTAATATATTTAAATTAATATTTATATGAAACCATATCTTTTTTTTATCCCTCTATTGTTTATTTGTAATAGTATTGTAGCCCAAAATGGGAAAAATGATACTGTTATTTTAGAAGAAGTAACTATTAAATCATTAAAATTAAATCATTCTTCAAAATTTTCTGAAAATATTGAAGCGGATTCCATATTAAAAAATGATTTTATTGCATATAGCATCAGTGATTTGATAAACGTTTTTGGAAATGCCAATATCAAATCTTATGGCGGAGGAATGTTGTCAACAGTATCACTGCGAGGTGCTTCATCTTCACAAACTTTAATTAACTGGAACGGAATAAACATTAATAATTCTATGAGCGGACAAACAGATTTATCAATAATTCCAGTATTTTTTGCAGATGAAATCTCTATTCAAAGTGGTGGTACTTCTGCTGTATGGGGCAGTGGCTCTATTGGCGGAACAATAAATATTAACAATGTTATCCCTTCAGATACTGGAATTTCATTAATATATGAAAAAACTTACGGTTCGTTTGGTCTGAGCAAAAATGATATTAAAACATCCGCAGGATGGAGAAAAGGAGCTGTATCTATAAGAGCCTTTGATTATAATAGTGATAATGATTTTACATATAAAAATATTTCAAAACAAAATTTTCCGGAAGAGAAACTCATAAATGCAAAATGTTTACGGGCTGGAGTTTTACCAGAATTATTTTTAAAAATTAAAAAAAATCAAACTCTCAATATTAAAAGCTGGATACAGACTAACAAACAACAAATTCCACCAGCTATGATTTACGATAATTATCATGAATGGCAAAGCGAAGACTTTGTACGAACCATCGCTGAATGGGAAATGATTAATAATAATAAATATCTGATTTTGAGAGCAGCATATTTTAATAATACCTTTAAGTATTCCTCGGATTTTCAACCTTATACATCTGTACATAAAAGTAATAAATCTTTAATCGAAATTAATTCCGGTTTTAATGTTTTTAAAAATCTTTCTATTAATGGATTAATTAATTATACTTATGAGGATATTAAATCGACAGACTATATTAATCCAAAAGACAGAAACTCTACTTCCATTTCAGTTAATGGAGAATGGGAACCGATAAAATCTCTGGTTCTGTCAGCATCAGTGCGTGAAGAATATTATAACTCTGTTTTTTCTCCATTTCTTTTTTCAGCCGGAGTTAATAAAAGTATAAGCAACAAACTTATGATTAAAGCCTCTGCTTCACGTAATTTTTGTTATCCTTCCTTTAATGATTTATACTGGCAACCAGGAGGTAACCCCAATCTGAATCCAGAAAATGGCTACTCAGAAGAAATAGGTATAAAATGGAAATCTCTATCACCATCGTCTAATACTGAAATATTGATATCTGCTTTTAATTCAAATATTAATAATAGAATTATGTGGTTACCAGATTCCAATAATTTTTTGTGGACAGCAAGCAACTGGTCAAAAGCATGGAGCAGAGGAGTAGATATAAATTTCTTATCTTCACTAAAATTGTCAAAGTCAATCACATTACAATTGAGAATTTCAGGAATTTATAATAAAGCAACCGGAGATAATTTAAATGATGATTCAAATAAGAAACAATTAATTTATGTTCCTTTAATCAATGCCAATTCTTCTGCTTCAATAGTAATTAAAAAATTATCATTTAGCTGGTATTTTCACTATTCAGATAAAAGGTTCACAACTTCTGACAATACAACTTATTTATATCCTTACAGTGTTTCATCTTTAAGTATAAATAAATTATTTTCTTTAAAAAAAATACAGTTAAATTGTTTTGTTCATATTGATAATGTTTTTAATAATCAATATCAAATAATAGAATGGAGACCGGCGCCTAAAAGAAATTATCAGGCAGGAATGAGGATTTCAATATAAAAAAAACTAAAAAAATTAATATTTTAACGGATCTTTCGCAAATAAAACTAATTTTTAATACACTAACAGCCCGATATTTATTGAAATATCTAAGGTTTTTGATTATAAAGGTTTCTTGCTTATGTATTTTGGAGATAATTTTCTATTTAGTGTTTGTCCATAAAGTCAAGAGTTTGTTTCAGAATGTTCGAGTTCGAGGTCTCGATAGCCTGAAAATCGGGAGTGTACTAAAGTACATAACTGATTTGAAGGCTGAGAATAACAATGAAATCGGACATTATGGACAAACTCTAAATAGAGCCAAAAGATATAAATCGTAAATTCCGATAATATAGAAATTTTTGGTGCTGAGATAATCAAAAAAAAAATTGATTAATCTTTTAACTTAAACACATATTTTTCATTAACAGTTTATAATTTTGTTAACCACTCACTACTTACCAAACACTCTTTCTATAACTTCTATATCATCAGCTGATAACCCGTACAGCTATAGAACTTTTGATATATCTCATTTTCTCGGCTTTTGATTATATTTTTATAAAAGTCTATCTGATGTGATAATTGACAAGATTCAATAAGTTTGCTTGTTTGTATATCATTATTTATAGGTGTGTTTTGTATTATAAAATTTTTTTAATTTAGCCAAAATATAAAATAATTGGTATGGAAAATATTAATTTAGACATTACATTTATTACCAATGAAGAAGGGCAAAAACTAAAAGACAGGTTTAATAATTTAATAAAAGATTGTCAGGCATTTTATTCTTTATCTGGATATTTCTACTTAAGCGGATTTCATCAAATATATAAATCATTGGAAAATGTGGATAAAGTGAAAATACTTATTGGTATTGGTACTGATAAAAAAACTTTTGATGTGATAGATAAAAGTGAGAGTGAAATGTTTGATTTTGATTCTGATTCTGTTATCAAGAATGAATCGAAGCGATTAGTTTTGGAGGAGTTAGAAAATTCCGAAGACAGTGAAGAAATAGAACTTTCTATTAAAAAATTTGTAGAATGGATTCAGAATGGTAAATTAGAGATTAAAGCCTATCCATCCAAAAAAATACATTCAAAATTATATATTTTCACTTTTAAAAAAGATGATAGAGATAAAGGTAGAGTGATAACAGGCTCCAGCAACCTTACACAAGCAGGTCTATCAGAAAATTTAGAATTTAATGTGGAGTTAAAAAATATTAGTGATTATGACTTTGCGATGGATAAATTTAATGAATTGTGGCAGCAAGCAGTTGATTTGAATGAGAATTATGTCAAGAATATTAATAATAGAACATGGCTAAAAGATGATATTACACCTTATGAACTCTATTTAAAGTTTTTATATGAATATCTCAAAGAAAAGGTAAATCTTGACCAGGAAGAGGTAACTATGAGTTATGTTCCACAGGATTTTATTAATCTTAAATATCAACGGGAAGCAGTCAGCGATGCTAAAAACAAGTTAGAAGAATATGGAGGTGTATTTCTATCAGATGTAGTGGGTCTTGGTAAAACATACATTTCTGCGATGCTGGCACAACAGTTAGACGGTCGCAATCTCATTATTTGTCCTCCAATTTTAAAAGATTACTGGGAAAATACATTCCAGGATTTTCGTGTTCCAGCAACCGTTGAGTCACTCGGTAAATTAGACGATATAATTAAAAAAGTAGTTAAACATAGAGAATACAGGAATGTCTTTATAGATGAAGCACACCGCTTTCGTAATGAATCCACTCAAACCTATGAGAAATTAAAACAGGTTTGCTGGGGTAAAAGAGTAATTCTGGTTTCTGCTACACCGCAAAACAATACCGCCGTTGATATATTGAGCCAGATAAAACTATTTCAGAAAGGTCAAAACAGCACAATTCCAAATATAAAGAATCTTGAAAAATATTTTTATTCATTACAGGAAAATTTAAAAGGGATAGACCGTTCATCCGATTATGATGCTTATATTTCAATTACTAAAGAAAACTCAAAAAAGATAAGAGAAAATATTTTAAAATATCTGATAGTCCGCCGTACAAGAAGAGATATAAAAGAGTATTTTAGTGAAGACCTGACAAAACAAGGATTTAAATTTCCAGATGTAGAACCACCAGAGAAATTGTATTACAAATTTGACAGGGAAACAGATGCCATATTTACTGAAACAATAGAAAAAATAAAATTGTTTAAATATTCCAGATATACACCTCTCCTGTATTTAAAAGAACCCAATTCAGGAGAAACAGCAGGGCAGAATAACTTAAGAAGATTTATGAAGATTTTGCTTGTAAAACGTCTTGAAAGCAGTTTCTTCGCATTTAAAAACACCCTGAATAGATTTATATGTTCCTATGAACAATTTATCAGTATGTATGATAAAGGAATTATTTATATCAGTAAAAAATACACCAATAAGACATTTGACCTTCTGGAAAACGATAATACTGACGAGATAATGAAATTAGTTGAAGAAGAAAAAGTCCGGCAGTATAAAGCGAATGAATTCATTCCCGACTTCATTAAAGACTTGAAAGATGATTTGAAAATACTCAATGAAATCAAAACGCTCTGGGGAAAAATAACTACAGATCCTAAAATCGAAGAATTTAAACATAAATTATCAACAGATAAAACATTGAAAGATAACAAAATTATTGTTTTTACTGAATCAATGGAAACTGCAGAATATCTTGAACAGAACTTGAAGAGCATTTATAAAGATGCTGTTCTATCTTACTCCAGCAAATCAGGCGCTCCTATCAGAGAAAAAATAATTGAAAACTTTGACCCAAAGTGCAGGGACCCCAAGAATGATATAAAAATATTAATTTCAACAGACGTTCTTTCTGAAGGGGTCAATCTGCATCGTTCCAATGTAGTTATAAACTATGATATCCCATGGAACCCTGTTCGTATAATTCAGAGAGTCGGCCGTATAAACAGAGTAGATACAAGGTTTGACAAAATTTTTATTTATAATTTCTTTCCAACAGTTCAATCCAATGAAGAAATAAAATTAGAAGAATCGGCTATTGGAAAACTTCAGGCTTTTCACGATATTCTCGGAGAAGATGCGGCTTACTTAACCGATAGTGAAGAGGTTTCATCTTTTGAACTTTTTAAGAGATTGAATTCCAAAGAAGTTATTGAAGGCGAAGAACAAGAAGAATCGGAACTTAAATACCTTTCCGAAATCAGAAATATAAGAGATAATGCACCGGATATATTTGAAAATATAAAACACCTGCCTAAAAAAGCACGGAGTGCCAAAACCCATTCCGTTGAAAAAGAATCCGTTCTGACCTTTTTTAGGAAAGGTAAATTAAGAAAAATGTTTATAAGTAATGATAAATCTGTAAAAGAACTGAACTTCTTTGAGACTGTAAAAATCTTGAACGCAAATGAAAATACCAGACGAGAAAAAATAGGTCAAAAATATTACGAATATTTAGACAAAAACAAAAATGCTTTTAAGTCATCCTTAATTGAAGATGTTCAGAAAGTTAAAACCAGAGGCGGTAAAAGTAGCGAGGCAAGGTTAGCAAGTATAATAAAGGCAATATTAAAAATGAAGGGTTTTACTGAAGACGATGAGGATTATTTAAAAAAGGTTTTAAATCTACTTGAAGAAGGGTCGCTACCTAAACAGACAACCAAAAATATTATTAAAAAACTGGAAAAAGAAAACGATCATCTGAAAATATACGGAATAATAAAAATATCTATCCCCGAGATATTTTTTACAACACCAATATCTGAATTGCCAGGACAGATGTCGGGACCGAGAGAAGTAATACTTTCAGAATATTTGATTAAAAAGGAATAGAGATGGCTAATAAAAAAATAGTTTTGACAAAATCAAAGGATTATATCTCCTTTTTACAGGATGTAAAAAATAGGATTACCAATGCTCGTATAAAAGCATATAAAAGTTTAAATAAAGAATTGATAAAATTATATTGGGATATTGGAAAGAGTATAGTAGAAAAGCAGGAAAAATATGGATGGGGTAAAAGCATCGTTGAAAACCTTTCTATTGATTTAAGAAAAGAATTTTCTGGGGTTAAAGGATATTCCTCTCAAAATTTATGGTATATGCGTCAATTTTATTTAGAATATAAAAACGCTCCAAATCTCCAACAGCTTGTTGGAGAAATTCCATGGGGTCAAAATTTAGTGATATTATCCAGAGTTAAAAATATAAAAGATAGAGAGTTTTACATTAAAGGGACAATACAATTCGGATGGAGTAGAGATGTGTTAATCCATCAAATAGAAGCAGAAGCACATAAGCAGATAAAAACAATTAAACTCCATAATTTTCCTAAAACACTCCCTGCACACCTGTCTGAACAGGCGGATTTAACAATGAAAGATACATACACTCTTGATTTTCTTGATATTGCAAAACCATTATTGGAAAGAGAACTGGAAAGAAAACTATTAGAAAATCTTAAAAAATTTCTTACCGAATTAGGATACGGATTTTGTTTTATCGGCAACCAATATAAAATTGAGTTGAATGACAAGGAATATTATATTGACCTTTTATTTTATCACAGATATTTACATTGTTTAGTCGCAATTGATTTAAAAATAGGAGAATTCAAACCTGAATATGCAGGTAAGATGAATCTTTATTTGAATCTGCTTGATGAAAAAATTAAATTACCCGAAGAAAATTCTTCTATTGGAATTATTATTTGCAAAGACCGAGATAGATTGGAGGTAGAATATACATTAAAAGGAATAAATAAACCAATCGGTGTTTCAAAATATAAAATAACTAAAAAGTTACCCATAAAATTACAGAAACAACTTCCAACACAAAAAGATATAAAAAAAGGATTAAAAGAATAAATATGGACAAACAATCCGCTATCAATCTTATTAGAGAAACATTTGAAAATCCCTTTGATAAAGAGAGGTATATCAAATTTATTAAAAACCTGTTTAATAATATTACGATAGACTACCGTGAATATTATGGTCGATACATACCAGACAGTTTTAAGCCTTACATTAACAAATATGAACGGATTGGCAAATACACCGTAGAAGATAAAAGAATTGACATACTGATAGTTTATCTTAATAAGGGGACCTCTATTGAACGTGCAAGAACTACACAAAGAAATTTTGTTGCTGGCTATCTAACTGGTAAATATGGTTCTGACGAAAAGAAAGATGCTGCTGTGGTGGCTTTTGTTTCACCAGAACTTAACGACTGGCGGTTCTCTCTGGTTAAGATGGAATATAAACTTACTCAAACCAAGACCGGCAGACCAAAAGGAGAAGAGGAATTTACACCTGCACGACGCTGGTCTTTTCTGGTTGGTAGCAACGAAGCCAGTCACACAGCACAAAGCCGACTTGTAAACATCCTTGCCGATGATGAACATAATCCTACCTTTCAGCAACTGGAAGAAGCATTCAGTATTGAAAAGGTTACAAAAGAATTCATTAACAAATACCGAGACCTTTACTTGGAATTAAAAAATTCAATTGATAAAGTTGTTGAAAATGATAAAGCTATTAAAGAAGAATTTGAAAATAAAAAAGTTAAAACAGTTGATTTCTCTAAAAAATTATTAGGACAGATTGTATTCCTTTATTTTTTACAAAAGAAGGGTTGGCTCGGTGTTCCAAATGACAAAAACTGGGGCGAAGGCAACAGGAATTTCATGCGTTCATTATTTACTAAATGCAGTCAGGAAAAGAAAAATTTCTTTAATGATTATCTGGAGTTCTTGTTTTATGACACACTCAATAATCCAAGAACAGATCAGGCAGACACAACCTATTCAAAATATTTTGATTGCAGGATACCATTCTTGAATGGTGGTCTTTTTGAGCCAATCAATAACTATGACTGGAAACACACAGATATAATAATCCCAAATGAATTATTTTCTAACAATAAAAAAACAGATGAGGGAGATATTGGCAGTGGTATCCTTGATGTTTTTGACAGGTACAATTTTACTGTTCAGGAAGATGAGCCTCTTGAAAAAGAAGTTGCTCTTGACCCCGAATTACTCGGTAAAGTCTTTGAGAATCTGATTGAAGAGAATACTCGTAAGGGACACGGTGCTTATTATACCCCCCGTGAAATCGTCCATTATATGTGCCAGGAGAGTTTAATAAATTACCTCTCGACCGAACTTAACGCCGTTGATGATGAGTTGTCAAATGATACTACCAATGTGCAACAAAACCAGGTTTCTAATACAGTTGAAAATAAAATTACTAAAACCGATATTGAAATATTTATCAAACACGGAGAACATCTTATTGAAAATGAAAAAACCGCTCTTCAGAAAGAAGAAGATATAAAATCTGGCAAACAAAAAAGCACCAGCATAAAAAGTAAAATGCCCGAAAGCATAAAAAATAATGCCGAACTGTTGGACGAAAAATTAGCAAATATCAGGGTTTGCGACCCTGCTATTGGTTCCGGCGCCTTCCCGGTTGGAATGATGCTCGAAATAGTAAAAGCAAGAAATGTTTTAACAAATTATTTTTCTGAAATAGAAGAACGAACACCTTATAATTTTAAATGGCACTGCATCGAAAATTGCCTTTACGGAGTAGATATTGACTCGTCGGCAATAGACATTGCCAAACTCCGATTCTGGCTCTCGCTAATTGTAGATGAGGAAGATATTACAAAGATAAAACCACTACCCAATTTGGATTGTAAACTCATCTGTGACAATTCCCTTTTAGGTATAGACAAAGAATTACTTGATGACCAGTTATTGAACCAACTTGAAGAACTTAAACCCAAATATTTCAACGAAACAGACACATATAAAAAATTAGAATTGAAAAAACAGATTGATGAACTGATTAAAGAGATAACCAATAATGACCAGCATTTTGATTTTAAAGCTTATTTTTCAGAAGTGTTCCATGAAAAGAAAGGTTTTGATGTTGTAATTGGTAATCCACCGTATGTTCAATTACAAACAATGGGAG
>JAKIYJ010000012.1 GCA_022708585.1 Bacteroidota bacterium | reverse complement strand
CGATAGCCTGAAAATCGGGAGTGTACTAAAGTACATAACTGATTTGAAGGCTGAGAATAACGATGAAATCGGACATTATGGACAAACTCTATTTAATCAAAACTTTTCTTACAATATAACTTTGAGAGTTTTTGTTATAAATGGAAAGAATATATAAACCAGCAGGATATGAAGAAACATTAATACTGCTGTTTGAATTTGTATTATAGGCAGAATATATTTTACTGCCTCTTACATCATACATTTCGATATCAATAAGAGAAGTTGATGAACTGGAAATATTAATTAAATCATTTGCCGGATTTGGGAAAATCACAAGATGATCATCAACATTATTAAAATCATTTATTTTGTCAGGAATATTACCTGGCAATTTAACCCCGCATATATATAAGGCATCCAGATTAGAAACTCCGGCACTACTGACAGTTCCGCCATTAGTTGAAACATCTGATGTCATCACCCAGCGAAGACGTACATTTGCAGCACCCCAACATTCTTCTGGCAGGGGAACATTCTGCAATACTCCACTTGTCCAGTTGTCATTAACTAAAATACTGCCACCACTAACATCTACCCATGTACTCGTATTAAAATCATAATATTGTAACATAAAATCCTGTGGTCCTGAACCACTGGATCTTTGTTTTGATGAAACAGTCAAAGAATCATAATTATAAGGTTTACCATCAAGTGGGTCACTGATAACATAAGATGTAAAATTGATTTCCCAATATTTAACGCCTGATCCATTATCCCATTTTGTTGTTGAAACAGAAGGGGCTGGTGAACCCTGAGAAGGAAAAGAGTAAGTACCACTAAAACCAGATTCTCGACTAATCTGACTGCTTAAATTTGCAGAAATACCTCCATCAGCTATGAGATCTTGATCATCAAAATTCCAGTATGCAATACATTCTTTAATAAGGCAGTATATATAATATTTATAAGTAGAATCCATCACATTGCCTTCCAAATCTTCTATATTACTTATTAAAATTGAATCCTGCAAACCAGATGTTAAACCAGGTACATGCAATGTTAAAGTAACAACATCCTGAGTGGCATTAAGTTCCGCAACAGAATCAAGAGCAGTGCTTCCCGAAATTAAATAATTGTTAAAATCTGTAGCTGTAACAGCGTCAACAGGTTCAGAAAACATTATTTCAATAACATTACAAGATAGAGTATTTACAGATATAACAGAAGGTGGTATAGTATCCTGCGTAATATTATAAAGGATTTTAAAAGATTGAGGCGAACTCATTGGAATGCCTGATAAGTCTTCAACATTGCTAATAATTAAAGTATCAGGCTGCCCGGCAACAAGTTTTGGATTAAGATAGATATTGACCTGGGCGAGATAGGTTCTAACTATGGAATCAATTCCGGTAGTACCTTTAAACGAATAATTAGCAATAGTAGTAGCACTGATAGAATCAACCGATTTTGAAAATTTAGCAATAACTACACTGTCTGATATGGCATAAGCTTGAGTCACAACTGGTGCAGAAACTGAGTGTCCAATAATGTAAATATCATCAATCTTTGATGTACCTGCTGATGCCACAGTACCGCCGCTAACACTGATATCGGAAGCCATAATCCATCTCAAAAAAACATTTGGTTGATCAAAACATACAGCAGGAAGTGGAAGATTTGTTAAAACACCACTTGTCCAATCATTAGCCGTTGCAATAGTTATAGTACTACCACCAACCTGATACCAATCTACATTATTTAAACTGTATTCCAGAACAAAATCTTGTGGGCCTGTACCTGATGATGTTTGTTTTGAAAAAACTTTAATATCATTATGTTGTGCAGTAGATAACTCAATCTGCCAATATTTAGTACCACTGCCACTATTCCATGCACTGGTATAAATACAGGAATCTCCTAATGAGCCAGGAGCATCAGAAGCCGAATATTGATAATTCCCCGAAAAACTACTTTCTCTACTAATAATTTTAGAAGTATTTACAGAAATGCCACCAGTAGCCACCTGACTATGAATAGGGAAATTCCAATAAACCAGGGTGTCCTGTGCTTTTAAACCGCTAAAAGATTGTAAAAACAAGAAAACTACAATCGAAGTAATAATAAAACCCTTATTACTAAAACTAAAAAAAGATAATTTTTTATTCATAATATTAAAATTTTAAAGTAATATAAATTAACCACAAATATACTATAATTTTTAAATATTATTTACATATAAAAATTTTTTTATTTATATAATTAATCATTTATTAATTTTACAGCATTAATAAATTAATATTTAATTGATTTTATATCATTTTATTTTTTAATTAAAAAAATGAAAAATACAATAATAATATTTTCACAAAATTTATCTTTAAATTTTATATTTTTATCGTTAATAATAATATTTTTACTTATTGATCCTTTGTTTTCTCAAAAGACAAATATTTTTAATGTTCCAGAAGCAGATTATATAACAGCTTATGAATTATTTAATAAAGAAAAATACGGGTCTGCGAGAACTATTTTTAATAAAATTGCTGAAAACCCAGCCAATACAACAAAACGTGATTTAGTAATAGCAGCAAGATATTATGAAGCTATTTGTGCAGTTGAACTTTTTAATCCTGATGCTGAAAATAAAATTATGTCTTTTATTTATGATAATCCGGAGAACTCAACAATTACTCAAGCATGGTTTCATCTTGCCATATATGATTATCGTAAAAAAAATTATCGTAAAGCCTTAAAAGCCTTTGATAATGTTGACGTTTATTTACTTAATGAAAAAGACAAAGCCGAATACTTCTTTAAAACAGGATATTGTTATTTTGTAACAAATAATTATGAAGCTGCCAAAAGTGCTTTCTACGAACTACTTGATAAAGAATCTAAATATAAATCTCCTGTTAACTATTTTTATGCTCATATAGCATACATAGAAAAAAATTACGAAACTGCTTTAATCAAATTCCAATCTCTTATTAATGATCCTGATTTTGCTCCCATTGTACCTTATTATATTACTCAAATTTATTACGTGCAGGGAAAATACGATGAATTATCGAAAGTCGCTCCTGGCCTGCTTGATTCTGCAAGTACCAAAAGAACTCCCGAAATCGCAAGACTTATAGGTGAAGCATATTATAAAAAAGGACAATTTGAAAAAGCATTGCCATATCTCGAAATGTATAAAACTAAAACTACTTCTACTATCACAAAAGATGATTATTATCAATTAGGCTATGCCTACTACAAAACCAAAAATTATGAAAAAGCACTGGACTATTTTAAAAAAGTTACTGATGCCCAGGATACCCTTAGTCAAAATGCATGGCAGATGCTTGCAGACTGCTATCTAAAAACAGGTGAAAAAATATTTGCCCGTAATGCTTTCCTTTCAGCCTATAAATTGAAACTTGACAGAGACATTACTGAAAATGCCTTGTTTAATTATGCCAAATTGTCTTATGAACTTTCTATTAATCCTTATAATGAAGCAATAAATGCCTTACAACTGTTTATTAACGATTATCCTAACTCAATATATATTGATGATGCTAATACTTACCTTTCTGAACTTTATATGTCCACAAAAAATTACAAGGATGCACTTAAATCTATTGAAAATATTAAAATAAAAAATGAAAAAATCAGTACAGCATGGCAAAAAGTTGCTTATTTCAGAGCAATTGAACTTTTTAATGATAAAAAGTTTAATGAAGCATTGCCTTTGTTCAATAAAGCAGCTAAAATGCGTTATAATAAAAATTATTCGGCTTTAAGTTTGTTCTGGCAAGGAGAAATTTATTACAGACTAAACAAAATTGATTCTGCTCTTTCTAAATATAATGCTTTTTTATTAGACCCTGCATGAATTTAATCTTGTGCATTACAATATAGGTTATTGTTATTTTAATAAAAAAAATTATTCACAGGCTATTATTCCTTTTCAAAAATTTTTATTGAATAAAACTGACGATAAACAGGAAATAATCAACGATACATATAAAAGAATTGCCGATTGTTATTTTATGAATAAAAACCTGAATAGCGCAATTGAATATTATGACAAATCCATAGCTACAAATCTTTCCGGCACCGATTATTCTTTGTTTCAAAAAGCAATAGCTCTTGGAGTTTTAAAAAAATATAATGAAAAAATTGATGTTTTAAATAAACTTACAGTCAATTATCCTAAATCTAATTATCTTGACGATGCAATATATGAACTTGCCGAGACTTATATGGTATTGAATGACAATAAAAAATCTCTTGATTATTTCAGTCAACTTATTGATAATTTTCCACAAAGTTCTTATGTGAGTAAATCTAAAACCAAAAGAGGATTACTTTACTTCAATATGAAAGAAGATGAAATTGCTCTTAAAGAACTTAAAGAAGTAGTTACTTTATATGCGGGAACGCCTGAATCAAAAGAAGCTCTGGTTACAATTCAAGATATCTATATTTATATGAATAAAGTTGATGAATTTCTGGTTTATGTAAAAGATATTAAAAGCGTTTCAAATATTGAAGAAGATTCTATTACTTATCAGGCTATTGAATACCGCTATATGAAAGGAGATTGCGAAAATGCAAGAACAAGTTTTACTAACTATATTAATACTTTCTCCAATGGAATATTTCTTACAAATGCTTATTTTTATAGAGCAGAATGTGATTATAAAGCAGCTGCACTTGAACAGGCTTTGGAGGGCTATGATTACGTTATCTCCAAACCCAGAAATAAATTTACTGAAAGTGCCTTGCTAAAAGCTTCTTCAATAACTTTTACACAAAAAAATTATGAACTCGCTTTGCAATATTTTCTGAAACTTGAACAATTAGCTGAATACGACAATAATATTATTGAAGCTCGCAAAGGTATTATGCGATGCTATTTTGAACTTCAACAATTTGAAAATGCTATTTCAGCTGCTACAAAACTTCTTGAAACTCCAAAAGTTAATGAAGATAAAATACTTACTGATGAGGCAAATATGATTATTGCTAAATCGGCTTTAAAACTTGGAAATATCCCAAAAGCTCAAACAATGTTTAATCTGATATCAAAGGAAAGTAAAGGAGAATCTAAAGCTGAAGCTAAATATTATCTTGCTGAAATTCAATATAATTTGAAAAATTATGATGAATCACAAAAGGAAATTTTTGAACTTATTAATCAGGTGCCCTCTTATGATAAATGGATAGCAAGAGGTTTTATATTGCTTGCCGATAATTATTTTGTAACGGGCAACCCCTTTGAAGCTAAACAAACTCTGCAAGCTGTTATTGATAACTACAAAGGTACCGACCTTGTCGAAATTGCCTATGCAAAACTTAATGCTATAATAGATTCGGAAAAACCTCAACAAACTCCTGCCAATGATAATGATAGCATACCTGAAGATTTGAATCATAAATAATAAAATAAAAGTGAAATATAAACATAATGAAAAAAATAGTAATATTATTATTCTCTCTGCTTTGCATTTTTAATTCTTTAAAAGCACAGGAAGATAAATATAATGCCACAGTTGTTGTTATTGGTAATTTTCAACCAACCATAAACGATGCATCTAAAATCAATTTCTCTCCATCTATTAAAGATAGTGTTATAGTACACCCTAATCTGGAATATTATACGTATTATAAAAATATTAATACTAAATATAATATAGAACCAATAAAACCTGTAAAACTTATTGACGAAAAAATTACAAAACTCTATAAATATCTTGCAAAAGCAGGACTGGGAACTTATACTACTCCCTACGCTGAATTATTTTATTCCAATCAACGCTCTCGTAAATGGTCTAATAACTTTAATCTTAAACATATTTCTTCATCAGGAAAAATTGATAATGTCGGTTATCCAGGATGGAGCGACAACATTGTTGAAGCCAACTCGGGAAGATATTTTAAAAATTCTGCTTTATGGGGTGGAGTTGACTTTTCACGTAATGTGGTACATTATTACGGCTTTAACCCTGACACAGTATCATACAATGATAATGAGTTATTAGTTGATAAAAAATCAATAAAACAAAGGTTCGTATATACTGGTGCCTATCTTAAATATCTTAATACAGGCATCGATTCTTCGGCTCTCGATTATAAATTTGGATTGAATTACAATTATACAGAGGATTATTATAAAAGAAAAGAACATGATGTTGAATTTTCAGGATTATTATCTAAAAATCTTGAGATTTTTAAAATTACTAAATCACAAAATATTGGAATAAAAATAAATACTGATTTTGTTTCAGAAATTCTTATAGACAAGCCTGTACACAATAATTCATTAATTGTGTTACGTCCATTTTTAAATACAAAATTTGGTTTTTTTGACATCAATATTGGCGTAAATGCTTCCATTACTGCTGATTCAATTTCATATCTGCATTTTTATCCTGAAGCAGAAGTTCATTTTAGAATAATACGCAGTATTCTTGATATTTATGGAGGTATTACAGGCAATATTATCAGAAATGATTACCGTAGTTTAAGCAAGGAAAATCCTTTTGTATCACCATATATACCAGGGAATTTTTCGAACAATAAACTTGAAATTTATGGAGGTATAAACGCAAGTGTTTCTAAAAATATTGACTTCTATGCTAAACTGTCTAACAGCAATATTGACAATATGCAGTTTTTTAATAGAGAATACAACAATTTCACATCATCACAAAGATGGTTAAATAGATTTACATCTGTTTATGATAATGTTCACTTGCTTAAAATAAGCAGTGGATTAACATTCCAACAGCAAGAACGACTTAAAATAGGAATTCGTGGCGAATGGAATAAATATGATTTAGATACATTAGAGAAACCATGGCATAAACCTCCTTATGAATTATGTTTGTCGGCGATGTATAATATTCAAAATAAAATTATTACAAGAACTGAAATATTTTATTGTGGCCCTTCTTATGGTTTAGCAACTGCTTCATATAACAGTAATTTTCTAATAACTCATAAAATAAAATCGTATATAGATATAAATCTTTTATTAGAATATAAATACAGCAAAGTATTAAGCTGTTTTATAAACTTTTACAATATAAGTGCAAGCCGATTCGAAAAATGGCTGGATTATCCTTCAAGAAGATTTAGTTTGCTGGCAGGAATTACTTATGCATTCTGATACATAAATTCATACCTGTATTGATTCAAATAATTATATTGTGTGTATATGAAAAATAAACAAGATGAAAGAACGAAACAGGCAATTAAAGTTACGTGGGTAGGTTTTTTTGTTAATATGATTCTTAGCGCATTTAAACTTTGTGCTGGTATATTGGGAAAGAGTACAGCTATGATAGCTGATGCCATTCATTCGCTTTCAGATTTTATTACCGATGTAATAGTAATAGTATTTGTTGGAATTTCAGGCAAGCAACGCGATAGCGATCATAGGTATGGACATGGCAAATTTGAAACTTTCGCATCTTTTCTTGTTAGTTTGGCACTTGTTATTGTAGGAATATTTATTTTCTGGAATGGACTCACAAAAGTTATACAGGTTGCAAAAGGCAATACGATAGAATCACCAACTATGATTGCTTTTATTGCAGCATTAGTAAGTATTGTCTTAAAAGAATGTCTGTATCAATATACTGTTAAAATTGGTAAAAAAATAGATAATAAGGCTGTTATTGCAAACGCATGGCATCATCGTTCAGATGCGCTTTCATCTATAGGTACGGGCGTTGGTGTAGGAGGAGCAATATTTTTGGGTGAACAGGCACGTATATTAGACCCTATCGCAGGCATTATTGTAAGCTTTTTTATAATTAAAGTTGCCATTAAAATATTGATTCCAAGTGTTAATGAATTGCTTGAACGATCTTTGCCACAGGAAATAGAAGGGGATATAGTTAAAATAATTGAATCAATACCACAAGTGCTGGCTTATCATAATTTAAAAACCCGTAGAGTGGGCAATACTTTCGTAATAGATGTCCATATAAAACTCGATAAGGATATTTTGTTCGTATCCTCACATGAAGTTGCAACAGAGATTGAAAATAATCTTCGAAATCGTTTTGGCAATCAAACTATTATAAACATTCATACAGAACCGTATCAAAACAATGTAAAAGTATAATGTATAAAATATTGTTACCTACCCGTTGGAGGATGAAATTTTTCTGTTAATGAAGTTTTATGTGATGTAATATTTAATATTGTTTTAACTTTGAAGTGTTTTTTGAGAAATCAAAAGAAACTTTTCTGAAAATAACAACTTTATCTGTTTTTAAATTATTAATATTTGTGTTAGAATAACAAAATATAAAAATATTATAAACCTTTTTAAAAAATAAATATATGCAAAAACGTTTTTTTATTACATTATTATTTTATTTTTTTATTTGTACATCCTTTCATTTATATGCTCAAAATGACCCTGTACTTTTTACTGTTGGAAATGAGGAAATAACCAAATCGGAGTTTTTGAAAATCTTCAATAAAAACAACATCAAAGGGGAACCTCTTACTAAAATGGCTATTGAAGAATACCTTGAACTTTATATTAATTTCAAACTTAAAGTTAAAGAAGCTGAAGCATTAGGACTTGACACTCTTAAATCTTTCAAAGATGAATTGGCAGGTTATCGTGCTCAACTTGCGCAACCTTATTTTGTTGATAAAAAAACAGACTCCTTGCTTATACGCGAAGCTTATGATCGTATGTTATGGGATTTAAGGGCAAGTCATATTTTTGTAAAACTCGATCCTGACGCTTTGCCTGAAGATACTCTTGAAAAATATAACCATATAATGTCTTTAAGAAAAAGAATTATGAAAGGCGAAAGTTTTGAAAAGGTCGCAATACAAGCATCCGAAGATCCAACAGCTAGAGATCAGGAAGCAACTGATAATCATCCTTTCTTTAAAGGAAATGCCGGAGATCTTGGCTATTTTACAGTTTTTGACCTTGTATATCCTTTTGAAACCGCTGCTTATAATCTTAAAATTGGCGAAGTTTCAATGCCAGTGAGAACAGAGATAGGATATCACTTAATAAAACTGTATGATCGCAAAAAAGCATTGGGCAAAGTACAGGTGGCACATATCCTCATTTCAATACCGCAAGGTAAAAGCAAATCTGACTCTATAAAATATAAGATAAAAGCAGACTCTATTTATCATGCTATACTTAATGGTGCTGATTTTGCAGAAATGGCAAAAAAATTCTCTGATGATAAAGGCAGCTCTTCCAATGGCGGCGTTCTGCCATGGTTCGGCTGTTTTAGAATGATACCTGAATTTATTATAGCCGTTTCTGACCTTAAAAATAAAGGCGACATGCCTAAACCTGTACTCACTGATTATGGCTGGCATATTATTACACTGGTCGATAAAAAAGAAATTGGCTCTTTTGAAGAAGAATTGCCTGATATTAAAAATAGAATACAAAGAGATTCCCGCTCCGAAAAAAGCAGACAGGTTGTTATTAATAGAATTAAAAAAGAATACGGATTCTATGAAAATAAAGATGCTTTGAAAGATTTTTATAAAATAGTTAACGACAGTGTATTTAAAGGTAAATGGGATATCAATCTGGCTGCCGGCTTAAATAAAATTATGTTTTCTATTGATGATAAATCCTATAATCAACAGGATTTTGCAAAACATCTTAATATTATGCAAAAAAGCGCAAGACAACAAAATATAATATCTTTTATTAACAATACTTATAAAAACTGGGTCGATGAAAAATGTATAGAATATGAAGATCAAAATCTCGAAAATAAATATCCTGACTTTAAAGACCTTATGAAAGAATATAGAGATGGCATACTTTTGTTCAATATTACTGATCAAAAAGTATGGACAAAGGCTGTAAAAGATACAACAGGATTAAAATCTTTTTATGAAATGAACAAATATAAATATATGTGGCAAAATCGTGTTGATGCTTCTATTTATACTTGTGCTAATGAAAAAGTTGCAAAAACTGTTAAAAAATTAGTAAAAAAAGGTATCAGTAATGATTCAATAATGAAAAAAATTAATGTAGATACTCCCGTTTTGATTGAAATAAAAAGTGGCAAATTTCAAAAAGGTGATAATCCCGTTATTGATAATATTGAATGGAAAAAAGGAATTACTCCTTTTAAAAATATTGATGGCAAAGTGGTTTTCGTAAATATTAAAAATGTACTTCCTGCACAACCTAAGGAATTAAAAGAAATTAAAGGCTTGATAACGGCTGAATATCAGAAAAAACTTGATGAAGAATGGATTAAAGAATTACGTGGCAAGTATAAATATACAGTTAATTATGAAGTATTAAATTCTATTTTTAATAATTAATTGTTTTTTGAAATTCAAAATTGCAAATCCTAATATGCCCATTAATCGCTTCCTTTTAATATTGATTGTAAGTTGTATATTTATATCATCTTGTGAAACAAAAAAAACAAAACCCAATAATGCAGTTGCAAGAGTTAATGATAAATATCTTACAACTGACGATATTGCTGATATTGTTTTATTCAAAACCCATGCAGAAGACAGTGCAGCAGTTATTAAAAGTTTTATTGATAAATGGATTAAAGAACAAATAATAGCTGATATTGCCGAAAAAAACCTTCCTGAAAGTAAAAAACAATTTAAAAACCAACTTAATGCTTATAGAAACTCATTAGTTATATATGAATACGAAAAAGAATTAATAAGGCAAAAACTCGACACTATTGTTACGGAACAGCAAATAAAAGATTATTACGAAAAACATCCAGCCGAATTTATACTTAAAGATAATATAGTAAAGGTAAATTTTGTAAAATTGCCTGTTAATTCTACAAAAATAAATATTTTTAAAAACCTTATCCTGTCAAATAACCCAGTAGATAAAATTAAACTGAATAATGAATGCAAACGCCATGCTGTTAATTTTTTTCTTGATGAAAATACGTGGCTGCTATTTGATGATCTTCTTAAAGAAATACCAATTAAAACTTATGACCAGGAAACATTCTTGAAAAATAATAGATTTATTGAAATGAAAGACTCCGAGTATTATTACTTGGTTAATATTAAAGGATTTATGATTAAGGAAAGTGTATCCTCATTGGATTTCGAGAAAAACAGAATTGTAAACATTATTCTTAATAAACGTAAACTTGAACTTATCGAAAATATGCGCGAATCTTTATATCAAGAAGCTCAACGTAATAATGTTTTTCAAATATATTGATATTGTATTATAATAAAATTTGGCTTAAATAGTTATTAACTGTATTGATTTAATCATAAATCAAATAATGACAAAGAATTTTCTTTTAAAAATTAACCTTTTTTTACTCGTATTTTGTTATAATACTTATGTTTTTGCTCAGCCTGAAAGTCAAAATATATTATTGATTGATGAAGTTGTTGGTATTATTGGCAATAAAATAGTGAAACATTCTGATATTGAAATTCAATATATCGATTATTTGATGCAAGGTGTTACAAAAAGTACTGAAACACGCTGTCAGATTTTTGAACAGTTACTTTTGCAACAACTATTGTTGAATCAGGCTGAAATAGATTCAGTGATAGTTTCGAATTCTCAGGTTGAATCTGAACTGGATGCACGTATAAGATATTTTATTAATCAAATTGGTTCAAGAGATAAACTTGAGGCTTTTTATAAAAAATCGATTCAGGAAATTAAAAATGAATTCCGCGAAAGTGTGAGAGAAAAATTACTTGTTCAAACTATGGAATCGCGTATCACCAGAGATATTAAAGTTTCTCCTAAAGAAGTACATGCATTCTATAATAGAATTCCAGAAGATAGCCTCCCATTAATAAATTCAGAAGTTGAAGTTTACCATATTGTTAAACAACCGCCTGTTGATCAAGAAGAAAAAAACCTTGCCATTCTTAAATTAAATGAACTTCGCGAAAGGGCATTAAAAGGAGAAGATTTTGGAACATTAGCCTATATGTACTCCGAAGATCCTGGTTCTGCAAAAAAAAATGGAGACCTTGGCTTTACTTGTAGAGGCGACTTATTTCCCGAATTTGAAACAGCTGCCTTTGCTCTGAAACAAAATGAAATATCTCCCGTAATTGAAACAAAAGCCGGTTTCCATATTATTCAGATGCTTGAAAGAAGAGGTGAATGTATAAATGTTAGACATATTCTTATTCAACCTAAAACAAACCTTGAAAGCCTTGTTAAAGCAAAAGAATTTCTTGAAAATGTTTATGCTTTAATAAAAATGGATTCAATTTCTTTTACCGAAGCTGCTAAACGTTATTCAGACGATCCAACTAAAAATAATGGCGGATTAATAGTTAATCCTTATACTGGTAATTCCAAATTTGAAATTAATGACCTCGACCCCCAACTTTTTTTTACAATAGATAAAATGGAACAGGGGGAAATATCAAAACCAGTATTAATGAAAACAGATGATGGGCGACAGGCATATCGACTTATTTATCTTAAAACCAGAACTGTACCGCACAGAGCTAATCTTAAAGATGATTACGACAAAATACAGTCGGCAGCTCTCGAAGAAAAGAAAAGTAAGGCTATTGCTGAATGGGTTAATAAAAAACTTGAAAATACTTATATACGTATTAGTGATGATTATAAAAATTGCAATTTTATGTATAACTGGCTTAAATATTAATATTTCATTATAATTTAATAATGCAAGAAGTTTTATAAAAATAAATAAATAATGACTGATCAATACAAATCCGAAGTAGAAGCTCTTGATACTTTTAGAGAAAAATATCTTGAATTAACAAAAGAAGTTTCAAAAGCTATTATTGGACAGGAAGAAGTGCTAAAAGACCTTATTATAGCAATTTTTAGTCGTGGACATGCTTTACTCATTGGCGTACCCGGACTTGCTAAAACACTTATGATTAATACTCTGGCACATTCGCTGGGATTAAGCTATCGCAGAATTCAATTTACTCCCGACCTTATGCCTTCCGATATTATTGGCACCGAAATACTTGATGAAACAAGAAGTTTTAAATTTGTCAAAGGACCTGTTTTTGCCAATATTATTCTCGCTGATGAAATTAACAGAACGCCTCCTAAAACTCAATCTGCCCTGCTCGAAGCTATGCAGGAAAAATCTGTTACTGTCGCAGGGCAAACATTTACACTTGAAGAACCCTTCTTTGTCCTTGCTACTCAAAATCCTATTGAACAGGAAGGAACTTACCCGTTGCCTGAAGCACAACTTGACCGTTTTATGTTTAGTATATGGCTCGATTATCCATCTATTAAAGAAGAAATTAATATCGTTAAATCTACTACTGCTGATATTAATGTTGACATAAAAAAAATACTTGATAGAAACGAAATATTATTTTTTCAAAATTTGATTCGTAGAATACCTGTTGCTGATAATGTTTTCCAATACGCCGTTAATCTTGCAGCTAAAACCAGACCCGGTACTTCCACTGCACATCCATTAGCAAATGAATATATTCTTTGGGGAGCAGGCCCAAGGGCTTCTCAATATCTTATTATTGGTGCTAAATGTAATGCGGCTATTAATGGAAAATATTCCCCCGATATAGAAGATGTTAACGCTGTCGCTCCTTCTGTCCTACGCCATCGTATTGTGAAAAATTACAAAGCAGAAGCCGAAGAAATTACAGTGGAAAAAATTATTGACGAACTTGCCAGATAGTAATTTAAAAAAACTGACGGGCTTCATTTTTTAAATATTCAAGTGCTTCGGCTATTGCAGACTTTTCATTTTCAAGACTTAACTGAAAAATTATCTCAGACAATTCTATAGAACTTGAATTGTCTTTACATCGTGCTGCAGCTGTATTGACAAGCCTTATCATTTCTTCCTTTGCATTCCTTATTAAATTCCATGCAGTTGAAGATATATATAATTGCTGCGATAAATTATGCTCAAATTCTTCCCTTATATTTGTTATTAAAGATATCTGAAATTGAAAAGCCGACATCCCATTTACGTTATTACGCATAATAAGACTGCCAGGCGATATCCTTTCCAAAAAAAGAACTAGTCGCTCATAAGCTTGTAACCTTATAGGATCAACTATCTTTTTACCCACTAACTTCAAATCAAGAAGTTTTTCCCTCGCCCTGTTCTCTGATTCAACTTCACGCCTTTTTCTCTCATCTGCTATAAAAGCTTTTATTATAAAGTATGCAGTCAAAAATACTATTATTGATGGGAGTATATATTTCAATATTTCTAATATTGTTTCCATAATGTGTTTTATTATTTATATATCTTTTTAATTACTTGTCTTTTCTTTGTAAACTTTATAATGTAAAATATTATTGTTTTACAACGTTATTTTGAGTATAGTAGTATTTTTAAAATATTTTGCTAAAATAACAAATTAAATCTGTTCAAAATGCAATACTGTCCTTTTGGGTTATTTCTTTTTAATGCTAAACAAAATTATTTTATTTCACCAAAATGATAAAATTATGAAAAAATTTATATAATAATTTCTAATTTTATATCATTATAAATATATGAGTTATAACTGAATATCTTTTGTTGAAATTACTATCAAATTATTGACAACTCAAAAGAAAAATAACCAATAAAAAATATTTAAATTTTTAGTCTTTTCTTT
>JAKIYJ010000146.1 GCA_022708585.1 Bacteroidota bacterium | reverse complement strand
GATTGCCCATGAAGAATCATATTATGGGGATTAAACGGCAAAATTAATAGATTTGTTTCTAATAACTACGATATTAAAAATAAAGATTTTTTTCTTTATCGTATTGTCGGTTATTTTTCATAGCACTTCAAATTTATTTTTTAACCAATTTATTATCATAATATCCATTCATATAAAATTCTTGTAATTTTGTAGTAAAATACAGTCTATGCATTGCAAAAGCACCACTAATAAGTCAATATTTTTATTAATATTATATATTTTACTTCCTTTTATTTTATTACCACAAAACAGAGACGAAATCTTGCAAACTGCAAAAGAATTACAGTATGTTGGAGAATATAATAAAGCTCTTGATATATTGGGGAATTATCATAAACAATATCCTGATGATCTTGATGGAGCGTGGTTATATGCTCAAACTGCATACTGGCTAAAAAACTATAAAACTGCATTCAATGTTTATGAAACTGCAATAAAATATCATCCACAAAATTACAGTTTAAAACTCGATTATGCAATTTCTTTGCTTGGAACCGGGAATATCAAAAAATCACTGTCATTATTACAGGAATGTTACAATGTAGATAAATATAATACCACAACTCTTTTTGCTATGGCTCAAATATATTATTGGCAACTTGAATTTGAAGAAGCCAAGCAAAAACTTTATGAAATTTTTCTTATTAATCCAGTAGATAAAAAGGCTATTGCTCTTGCCAGGGAAATTTTTAAAGTTGAATCGTATCAATTAAATGCTAATATGCTTTACAGTTATGATGACCAACCATTAAATACAATTATTCCAACAATTGAAACAAGTAAATTTTTTAACAAGTATTTAAATTTGACTTGCTCCTTGCAAAATCCTTTTTTCTTAACAGATGATAAAAAACATAATGCTATCTGGCTAAAATTAAATAACACATTTTTATTTGATGATAATTTCAAGATAAGTGCCAACGCAGGATTTCTTAATTTTTCTAATAAAAATAAAATAACATGGAAAATGAACATTGAAAAGAAATTTTTTCAAAACTTGTTAGCATCAGCAAGAGTTGAAAAGATACCATATTTTTATACTTTAAACAGCCTTAATAACAACATTTTTTACAAAAATTTTGATTTTTCAATTCAATGGTTACAAAATAATAATTGGAATTTTAATGCAAATTTTATTATTTATAGTTTTGGAGATACCAATACAATTACAACCTGTTCGGGTTGGCTGACATCTAAACCGTTGAATTTTAATAATTTTAAATTGAAATTTGGATATGGATATAATTACAGTTCTGCTAAAGAAAATACATTTGTAGCCGAAAAAACATTATCAGAAATTATTAATTCTGCTGAATATTCACAAATAAAAGGCATATATAATCCTTATTTTACTCCATACAAACAAAATATTCATTCTTTAATTTTAATATTGAATTATAATATTTTAAAAAAAATCAATTTCGAAACAAAATTTTCTATTGGATTATTGGCATATACTAAAAATCCATATCTTTATCTTGATAAAAATGTTAATAATGAAATTATAATTTTACGAGATTATTATAAAAGAAAATTTACTCCATTTGATTTAAGTTTTAATTTTAATTATGATATATCTGACAAGGTCAGTTTAAAAGCCACATATATGTATAATAAAAATAATTTTTATACATTGCAGTATATTTCAGCCGGACTAGTTTATTCTTTTATTAATGAAAAGAATAAATAAAAATTACTGGAAATACAGTCAATCAAAAGGATTGAGTGAATTTGAAAAATTTGTACTTCTGGTACTTGTAATGGCAGGTATTATAAGTCTTATAATTTTTGCTGACTGGTGGTTTAAAAGAGAACATATTGGGAATATATGGTTGTATTGTGCATTAAGTTTATTTTTCTGGTACAGTATAATTAGAATGGTACTTGGCTGGATAAATTTCATTCATATTAAAAAACCTGATAGTATTCCCCCGCCTCCTGATGGTTTAAAAGTTGCAATTTTTACTACATGTTGCCCTGGTGAACCATTAACAATGATAGAAAAAACACTTAAAGCCTGTCAAAATGTCAGATATCCTCATAATACGTATTTATTAGACAGTACAGACGATACTGCTTATAGGGAAGTGGCTGTTCAAAATGGGGCTATCTGGCTTGAATTAAAAAACATTCCTGGTGCGAAAGCTGGTAAAATAAATAAAGCACTTGAACAAACCGATGAAGATTTTATTTTAATTCTTGATCCCGACCATATTCCTTTTCCAGAATTTTTGGACAATACTCTGGGGTTTTTCAATGACGATAAAGTAGGTTTTGTACAGGTTTCACAGGCATACTATAATCAATATCGTTCTTTTGTTGCAAAAGGAGCAGCTGAGCAGACTTATTTATTTTATGGGCCTACTCAAATGGGTTTAAACGGGCTTGGGAGCAGTGTTGCCATTGGAGCTAATTGTACATTTAGAAGAAAATCTCTTGAAAGTATAGGAGGACATGCAGTTGGTCTTGCCGAAGATTTGCTTACCTCAATAAGGATTCACAGTAAAGGATGGAAATCGGTTTATAATCCAGTTGTTGTAAGCCGAGGACTTGTCCCTGAAGATTTTGGCTCTTTTTGTAAACAACAATTAAAATGGGCGAGAGGTGTATTTGAAATTTTATTTGAAGAACTACCAAAAGTATATAAACATTTAACCAGAGGGCAAAAATTTGTATATACTACTATTGGCACTTATTATCTTGTTGGTTTAATAAATTTTTTCTTTACCTTTTTACCCTTTCTATTTCTATTAACTGGTATTTCTCCTGCAAATATGCCATTTGAAGAGTTTGTTGTAAATGGTATAATAATACTTGTAATTGTTACAGCAATATATTTTTTTGTACAAAAATCTCTTTGTCATACTGAAACTGAAAAAGGATTTCACTGGCGAGGTATGATACTTAAATATGCCTGCTGGCCAGTCTATTTTTTAGGGTTTTTACTTGCTCTGGTTAATGCTGAAATTCCTTATGTACCTACTTCTAAAAAAGCCGTGACAGGGCATATAACCCCTTTTGCACGTCCATTAATACTTTATTTAATTATCTTCGTAATTACTGTTATTATTGTTTATGTTAATAGAAGATATTTTGTTCCTGAAACGGAACTTATTGCTACTGCTGAAAAAACATGGGGCATGATTGGATTTGCCTTTATCGCTTTCGTTATGTCGCTTGGTGGCGTACTTGCTGCCCGG
>JAKIYJ010000011.1 GCA_022708585.1 Bacteroidota bacterium | reverse complement strand
ATATCTTCAAGCATTTCCTTTCTACGATCTCCAAATCCGGGTGCTTTCACAGCAGCAATTTTCAAAGAACCGCGCAACTTATTAACAACCAAAGTTGCAAGAGCTTCTCCTTCAACATCTTCAGCTATAATAACCAATGGACGTCCTGTTTGAACAACCTTTTCAAGAATTGGGAGAAAATCCTTCATTCCTGAAATTTTCTTGTCGTAAATAAGAATATAAGGATTTTCAAAAACTGTTTCCATTTTTTCGGTATCGGTAACAAAATAAGGTGAAATGTAACCACGATCGAATTGCATACCTTCTACTATTTTAACTTCGGTTTCTGTGCCTTTGGCTTCTTCGATAGTTATAACACCTTCTTTACCAACTTTTGCCATCGCTTCTGCGATAATTTTACCAATTGCATTGTCATTATTAGCTGAGATAGCAGCCACCTGTTCAATTTTTTCGCTACTTTCACCTATAGTCTGGGATTGTTTTTTGAGGTTTTCAATAACAGATCGAACTGCTTTATCAATTCCACGTTTTAAATCCATAGGATTGGCACCAGCTGTAACATTTTTTAAACCAGTTGCAATAATTGATTGAGCAAGAACAGTTGCAGTAGTAGTGCCATCACCAGCCATATCAGCAGTTTTAGAAGCTACTTCTTTAACTAATTGAGCACCCATATTTTCAACTGGATCTTTCAACTCGATTTCCTTTGCAACGGTAACACCATCTTTTGAAATAGCAGGAGCGCCATATTTTTTGTCAATAATGACATTACGACCTCTGGGTCCTAATGTTACTTTAACAGCATTTGTCAAGGCATCTACGCCAGATTTCAATGCTTCACGTGCTTTAAATTCAAAAATAATATCTTTTGCCATAGTTTTAATGATTTTTTAAGTTTTATAATTTTTTTATAATTTTATTATTCAATAATTGCGACTATATCTGACTCACGCATAATAAGATAATCCTTACCCTCAATAGTAATTTCAGTACCTGCATATTTACCATATAGAACCTTGTCGCCAGGTTTAACAGTCATAGGTTCATCTTTTTTACCATTGCCTGCTGCCACAATTACTCCTTTTTGTGGTTTTTCTTTTGCAGTATCGGGGATAATGATTCCACCCGCAGTTTTTTCTTCTGCTGCCGAAGGTTCAACTATAACTCTATCGGCCAGGGGTTTGATGTTTAACTTTACCATAATTTTTTAACATTTTAAAAGTTTGACAATAATATTTTTAAAAAATTTTTGCACAATTATTTTTCATTAATTATGCCATTACAATTTTTTATAAAAAAAAAAGACAAAATTTCTTATACTTGTAAAATAATGTCATAATTAATGACATTCTGACATTATTAATAATATAGGCTTTATTCTAAAAATTATTGTAATTATGCATAATACATTAGGCTCTATTTTAAATTCAAAATAATGTTGTTAAAAAAATTTGGTGCCTTCTCGTCCTCGTTTGTGACGAAGATGTAACTGCCAGGCAAAGAAAATTTTTTGCCTACTTTAGTACACTCCCGATTTTCAGGCTATCGAAACCTCGAACTCGAACATTCTGAAACAAACTCTTGACTTTATGGACAGACACTAATTATGCATAATACATTAAGATGTATTTATTATGATATTTTTCAGAAAGGTCCTTTATAAATAAGTACATATATATATAATTTAGCCTGCTTCCAAAAAATCATTTTTATCTTGAATTATTTTTTCATCAAAAATGAATTAATAAATAACATAGATATATCAACATAAAATATAGATAAATTTAATTACAATAAATTTTATAAATTTTCAGGAGCAGACTCAATTAGTTTGTTCAAATCATATTTAAGTAAGGTAAATTGTAAATAAATCATATTTTCTCAAAAAGGAATACCTCTTATTTATCTTTTAACTTGTTGTTGTTTTGCCAATTCTTCAAGTCGTTTTTGAAAATTTGATTTTTTAACGGGTTTAGCCCTATTTTCCTGAATTTTTTTATGAATTTTATCTTCATTAATAAATTTTCTAAAAGCAAACATTTGAATAAAAGTAAATAAATTAGCCAGGAGATAGTAATAATTTAATCCAGCAGCGAAATTGTTAAAAATACCCAGGAACATAATTGGCATTATATAAGACATAGCTTTCATCCCTGGCATTTGCTGGCTCCCTGCCATCATATCATTATTAATTTTTGTATAAACCAATGTAGATATTGTCATAAGCAAGCAAAACAAACTCACATGGTCTCCATATAAAGGAATATTGAAAGGGAGGTTTAAAATAGAATCATAGGAAGAAAGGTCAGTTGCCCATAAGAACTTTTGTTGTCTTAATTCGATAGAAGCAGGGAAAAATCGATAAAATGCAATTAAGATAGGCATTTGCAAAAGCAATGGGATACAACCTGACATAGGATTTACACCGGCTTTTTTATAAAGGTTCATTATAGCCTGTTGCTTTTTCATTGCATCTTCTGGTTTCGGGTATCTTTTATTTATTTCATCAATTTCTGGCTTAAGCACTCTCATTTTGGCAGAAGACATATAGGTTCTGTATGCAATAGGGAAAAGAATTATTTTAAGCAAAATAGTAAGAATAAGGATAATAATTCCATAATGAATATTAAATCCTTCGAGTAAGTTAAAAACAGGGATAACAATAAATTGGTTAATCCATGATAAAGGTCTGAAGCTCCAGCCGAGAGGGATTTGACGTTCCAGGTCAAGGTCAAGTTTACGTAATGTTTTATATTTATTAGGACCAAAATATAAATTAAAATCATACACCTGTTTATTTTCTTGGGCATTAAAAGCCATATCCATTGAAGCATTCATATTTCTTAAATACTCCTGCGATGTATTCGGTTCCGATGTAACACTAATATCAGCATTTGTAATAAAATTTGTTTTTGCAATTATTGTAGAAGCAAAAAACTGCTGTTTAAAAGATATCCAATGGACAGGAGTAGATAATTTTTCATTTTTATCGCGAGTTTCACTTAAATAATCTACATCTCCATCATAATATTTATAATAAATTGTTGTAGCGTTTTTTTCGGCTTCACGATTTTTTTCCTGCCGTTTCAATTTGGCTTTCCAATCCAGATTTAAATAACCTATATTGTTAGGGATAATACCCCCCATATTATTAAATGAGGCAGTAAAATCTAAAAGATATTTATCTCCTTTTATATTATATGAAAATTCTATGTATTTTAATGAATCCTTTATTGAATCATTGGCATCGGGATACAGCCTCATTGCAAAATTCAATGAATCCATACCTTTAACCTTAATTGTGTCTATTATATTATAATTAGCAAAAGGTTCAAAAAAAAGATCATCGGTATATATAACTCTATTGCCCGAAGTAAAAGTGAAACCAAAATTTGAATGTTTTTCATCAAACAGAATAACAGGTTTTTTGTCCCATGTAAGAAAATGTTTTAATAAAACAGAAATTATCCGTCCACCTTTGGAAGAAATTGTCAATATAAAATTATCATTTTCAATATAAAAATATTTTTGTTCTCCTCTGGCTGAAAGTGAAAAAACACCATAAACTTCTGAATAATTATTTAAAACAGTTTTTGTATCTTTTTTTACAATACTTGTATCTTTTTTCTGAGTAGAAGCAATTTGTGAAGAATGGTTTACAGAAGAATCAATTGCTAAAGTTTTAATATCATTTTTTGAAATAGAATCAGATATTTGATGAACTGCTTTTAAAGAATCCTGCTTTCGTAAACTTTCTTTTGATGGTTTAAAAAAATAACTTGAACCAATTAATCTGGCAAAAATCAATACCAGACCACTAATTGTATTTTTATCCATTTACCTGTGTTTATATTAATTCTTTATATTGAATAATATTTAAAAAAATATTTTGTTTGCAAAAGTAATTTAAAATATAACAACAATAGCATTATTGAAAATTGAATATTTTGGCTCTATTTTAAAATAATGTTGTTAAAAAAATTTGGCACTTTCTCATTCTCGTTTGTAACGAGGATGCAACTACCAGGCAAAGAAAAGTGTGAAAAGAAAAATCACCGCTGTGTAAATGATTTGATAAAACTACTCTCAAACCTCTCTATTTTCATAATACCAATAACTTTATGAACTTTATGAACTTAATGTATTATGCATAATTACAACAATTTTATAAAATAGAGCAATTCTTTATTATCTTTTTAGCTCATTAAATATTACCCATGCCATAAATCCCATTCCGGTTATAAGGCTTTTTTCATCAATATCAAAATATGGCGTATGTAATCCTGCGGTAATTCCTTTATCATAATTAGCTGTACCAAGTCTGTAATAACACGAGGGCTTTTCTATACCATAAAAGGCAAAATCGTCAGAAGTCATTCTCATTTCAACATCCACAACATTTTCAGTTCCCACATATTCCTCTGCATAGTTTTTTATTCTATTTGAAAGTTCAATATTATTATAAACGGGAGGATAGCCTTTCACAACATTTACTTCACAATAAGCCGACATACTGTCGGCTATTTTTTGTGCTGTATTTACGATACAAGAATGAGCTATATATCTCCATTTTTCATCAAAGGTTCTAAAAGTACCACTGATTTCAACTTTATCGGGAATAATATTAGTTTGCCCATCGGCTTGTATTCTACCGAAACTAAGGACAGAAGGAATAAAAGGATTATTTTTACGGCTTATTATATGCTGTAAAGCCACCACAATATATGAAGTTATTAAAACATTATCAGTTATAAGATGAGGCATAGCTCCATGTCCTCCTTTTCCTTTAACGGTAATATAAATTTCATCAGCAGATGCCATAAAATTACCACTTCTTATACCTATTTTTCCTGTTGGTAACTCTGGTAAAACGTGTTGTGCGATAACAGATGCAGGGGCAGGATTTTGTAAAATGCCTTTATTTATCATATTTAATGCACCACCAGGTAATTTTTCTTCGGCAGGCTGAAAAATAATTTTGACAATGCCTTTAATATATTGTTTTAATTGATTTAGAATTATAGCAGTACCAAGTGCAGAAGCAATATGTGCATCATGTCCACAAGCATGCATAACTCCTGGAACAAGTGATTTATATTCAACTTCATTTTCTTCCTGTACAGGTAAAGCATCCATATCAGCTCTAATGGCAATACATTTTTGTTGTTCTTCCTGCCCTCTTATTAATGCAACGACCCCGGTGCCTGCAATGCCTTTAACAAATTCAATATCATTATCTGATAACACATTACATATAAGTTCGGAAGTTTTATATTCATCATAGGCAAGTTCTGGAAATTTGTGTATTTCTCTTCTTATTGCCTTTATTTGTTCATACAGTTCAAAAGATAAATTTCTTATATTATCCAGTATATTTTCCATAAAAATTTTTTAAAAATCAAGACTTAGAGATAAATAAAATACGGAAGGCAATACGGTTCTATCTTCAACACCCCAGGCCCAATCGGCTCTGAGAAAGTATCCAAGTATTCTACTTCTTAATCCTACTCCAAAGCCACCTACAATTGGTTCTTTTTGGTTCTTTAATGTAATTTTTATGGAACCGTCTTCAATTACCTGAGTAAAAAGGGAATTATTATCCGAGTATGGGGAACTTCCAGTCCAGGCAGTACCAATATCACCAAAACATATAATTTGAAAATTTTCTAAAAAATCAGATTTCAAAGGTTTATCAGAAAAATACTTAAAAACAGGCAAGCGTAATTCACTGTTAATGACTGCGAAATTATTACCATTTCTAATGTTCTGATGAAACCCTCTCATATTTGTTGCAAGAGTTTGATAAGCATAATTGTTTTCTGTAGATATGTTTATTGCAGTATTAAATTTAGGGAATAGCCAATTGTCTACCCCACCCATATAATAAATAAGTTTTCTGGGCCCGAACGAGGTACTGGCAGCGAATCTGTTTGCCCAGATAAATGATTTATGAATTTTCAAATAATTTCTAAAATCAATCCCCAATATATACATACTGCTGTTGCCTTCTTCAAACTGCTTGTAATATTCAGCAAAAAACTTGGATCTTGTACCATTAAAAAGATTTAATCCTTTTTCACGTGTATTATCATATATCAATTCGGCTTTGGCTCCAAACCAGTTACTTATTATATCAGGTTTTTTCAAATTGTTATCATCGGTCGACAAATATACTCTTTTGTCATTACGCAATAATACTGTACTTTTAACAGCAATGACCTCATCAAAAGGATATTTTAAAATGTAATGCACTTCGTGAGTAAAATCTTTAATAACCAAAAAATCGCTGGCGTCATTAGTTACCTTTCTATGAAAAACAACCTGTTGATCAAGTCGTCTCTTCAAATTTTCATAGCCAAGAAAATATTCATTATTATCAAGAGTACCTGACAATCGAACACCGCCAGTCAATCTATAATCTTCGAGTAAATCGGTGATTCCAACAGAAAAGAAAACATTGAAACCTGCATTGATATAAATAGGGAAGCCTCCACCCGAAAAAGGTTGATAAGTATTATTAAGAAAGCTAAAATCTATTTGACTAATCATCTGATTTATCATATATTCAACATCATAGTTTCGGGCTTTATGAACCTTAAAATGACCGGTATTTAACTTTTTTAGAATATCATTGTTATTTTTAACATTCAGATTGATTTTAACCGAATCATTCCCGAAAACATTATCATTGGGAGGTTTTCCAAACAAGTAATTATCTATATTTATCTTGTTAGTATCTTTTGGTATTTTGTCTTGCTTAACTAATTCAAATCTTTTATGTGATTGTTTTAAAGCAAATTTTTCTTCGGTTAATGAATCCTTTAAAAGATTTTTTCTTTTTATTTCATTTTTAAATTTAACAGCGGGTGATTCTTTAAGTTTTATTTTTTTAAAAGTATTAACATTTTCTATAGTATCAATATAGATTTTATATTTACCATTATGAAAAATGATATAAGATACCTTACCAGTTTTTGGATTAATATCCTGTTCAATAATATTTCGTTTAAAATCTGTAACAGGTGCAGTAACACTAAAATATCTGTAATGAATAACAGTATCAATAAAAGCCACGGTACTGTCAAAACGGCCCAGATACTGATTATAAATTCCATTTTCATTTGATAAATAAGAAAAATAATTTTTATTATATGTAGAAGGATAACATTCATTGGCTTCGGCTGTTTGAGTGAGTCTTCTCAAAACAGGATTTTTAGTTTTGTAATTATAAACAAAAACATCGGTATAAGGAGAAAAGGGTAATTTATCCTGTTCGGCAATAAAATTATCATTTTGAAATATTACAGTATCATTAATTCTATTACTGCAAAAAATAATTTCAGAAGAACCTGACACAAAACGAGGGTTAATATCATCCCATAAATCTTTTGTAATTTGTTCATAAGTTTGCGAAGCTGGATTAAACACAAAAATATCCGTCTGTCCATTTTGCACTCCGGATAATACTATTAGTCTCCCATCATCTGAATAAGAAAAATCAAGTATTTTTTCAAAATCAAACAGTCTTATTTTATTAAATTTTTTAGTTTCAAGAGTATAGTAATACAAATATATTTTATTTTTTCTTTCAAGAATAATACTTAATATTTTACTCGACGGATGCCAGGCAAGTATTGGGAAAGTCAAGTCTGTTTTATCATCCAGTCTATAACCATATCTAAGTATAGGGCGAGTTTTGTTTTTATTTATATCATATATCCATACTTTATAACGACCAATATCATTTGTTGTCCATGCAGCATAATTACCATCATTGCTTAACTTTACATTTGAGTAAACCTGTACTTTTTTTGTGCGTTTTGCCACAGGCTGAACATCTGGCATTGTTCTTTCACGATTATCGTCATAATATAATTTATCATAATGATTTATCCAATCATTGAGCAGGGATTTAAAAGAGATGCCTAATACGAAGAGAAAACCACTTTCAACACTTCTACTGATTTTAGTCATATAAATAATATCAGACAATTTGTTTTCGCCATATTTATAGGCAATATAGTTCCATATAGAATGACCGGCATAAACAGCATCCCGACCTGTAAGATTGTTAAATTTCTCGTATCTACCCGATAAAATACCATCTAAAACATTATTTTCAACTTCTTCATTATATTCATCAGATATATAAGATACCAATCCCTGAATATACCATTCAGGTAAAGCCAACAAAGTTGTATTCTTTATCATAGAAGTAATACTTTGTCCATAAAGCATTTCTTCTAACAATATCTGTGTTATACCTGCTCTTATTTGTCTTTCAAAATCACGATGATCACCATTATAGTAAAGAAAAATTTTTGTACCTACAATATGAGTAATACCTCCAATATTATATTGTTCCTGACTTATCAAACCAATATTGCTTTGCTTTAAATCAGAAAGATTATTAAAAACTATAAACTGAATATTATTATTTAAAGAATAATCCAGTTTTTTTTCTAAAAGAGGAATTTGTTCTTGAGCATAACGAGCAGTAAATATTGCCAGATTCTTTCCATTTAAAGTATAATAAACATTAAAAACAGGGTATCTAAAATAAGACCAGAACCTGTCTTCATATTGTACTCTGTTTTTACCGAAAAACATTTGAGAACCATTGTAAAACTGTGAATTAAGAGGCAAGGATATGATCAAACATATCCCTAAAAACATAAGATACTGACAGAGTTTTTTTAACAGCATTTTATTTTAACAATGATTTATTTTAATTAAAAATAACGCTAATGTAATACATTTTTTCATTATTGATTGACAAAATTTAAATAGAAAACGTGGACAAAATCCGAGTATTGTCATTAAGTTATAAATTTATATCGAATATTAAATTTGCAACTATAAACAAAGATACAAAAAAATTCAGTCGGGCATCTGCTATTCCACCAATTAATAAAACTGTTGTTCGTGAAAGGTTTGATTTATGGACAAACTCTTGACTTTATGGACAAACTCTAATTATGTGGGTGGGACCTAAATTGAAATGACAGATTAATAATTGAGCCATTCCGAAAAGTCTATAAATCAAATTATAATTAAATTTATCTATATTTTTAATTAATTTATCTATGAATTTAATTAATTTGTTTTATCAAAAAAATGATTCAAAATAGAAGTGACTTTTCAGAGCGGATTCAATATATTTATTGAAAAATTATTGAGACTTAATGTACTTATAAACTTTATCACCTTTTCTTACTGGAATATTTGTTTTAAAAGTGCAGTCATCGCCTTTATTTGCCACAACATCTGTTAATTCATCGACAACAATTTTCTGTAGCATCATTTCCACAACTCCTGTTGTTTTCCCCTGTATAACTATCTCATCATTTTTCTGTAAAGTTCCCGTTTCAATATGCAGTTGAGCAACACCAATATCAGAAAAATAATTATCAATTTTGCCTATAAATATTTTTTTTCTTGTTGCCTGCGAGCCAGATATTTCGGTCCATTCTCCTGTTTTTCTTCCAAAATAATATCCATCCCAGAAGCCACGGTTATAAACAGTTTTAAGTTTATTTTCCCATTCTTTGATTTTTTGAATATTATAAGTACCATTTTCAATGGCTTTGGCGGCCTGTTTATAACATTCGGTAACGGTTTTAACATATTCAGGAGAACGTCCCCTGCCTTCAATTTTAAGTATAGACACTCCGCAATCACTGATTTTATCAAGAAAACCAATAGTACAAAGATCTTTGGGTGAAAAAATATAAGGATTGTCAACCTGAAAGCTAAAGCTGTCATCAACGGCTACGGCTTTATAGGAATGACGACAAGGCTGATAGCAGGCACCTCTGTTAGCGGAAGAGTTAAAAGTATGGAGACTAAGATAGCATCTGCCGGAGACCGCCATACATAGGGCCCCATGGGCAAAAATTTCGATTTTAACTTTTTGCCCAGAAGGACCTGTAATATTTTCCCTGTCAATTGTTTGTGCTACAGTTTTTATTTGTGGTAAGGTAAGTTCACGTGCAAGTACCATCACATTAGCATAACGGGCATAAAATCTAATGGTTTCAATATTTGTAATATTGCATTGAGTTGAAATATGAACGTCAATATTATTTTGAGCGGCAAATGTAATCATAGAAATGTCAGAAACAATCACAGCGGATATGCCTGCCTGTTTTGATTTCATTATTATTTCCTTTGCTACTGGTAAATCTTCATCATACAAAACTGTATTAAGGGCAAGGTATGATTTAATATTATTTTTATCACATATTTCAGATATTTGGGCAATATCTTCGACAGAAAAATTAGCAGAGGACCGCGAACGCATATTAAGATTTCCTGCACCAAAATACACAGAATCAGCTCCTCCCTGTATAGCAGCTATCAATGATTCCATAGAGCCAACAGGAGCCATTATTTCAAATTTGCCTGACATAAAATGAACTTAATGATATTTATGCAAAGGTAAGGAATTTATGATTTTTTTAAGGTAAAAGTAAAAGTAGTCCCTTTGCCAGGCGTACTGCTTACGTTAATTCTTTGCCCGTGAGCTTCCAGAATATGTTTTACTATTGCTAACCCCAAACCGGTATTCCCATATTCTCTTGACCTGCTTTTATCTACTCTGTAAAAACGTTCAAAAATTCTTGAGATATTTTCCTGCGTAATTCCTATGCCATTATCAGCAATTTCTACAAGCACATTTTTGTCCATATCAAAAAAATCAATCTCGGTTTTTCCTCCTGATTTACCGTATTTGATGCTGTTGTCAACAAGATTTATCAGCACCTGTTTAATTTTTTCTCTATCGGCAAAAACATTAATGGTTCTATCATTTTCAGCATCAATAATAATACTGATAAATTTATTATTTGCTTTTACTTCAAGTACATCAGCAACCTCGTAACACAATTCAGTTAAATTAAATTTTGTTTTATTAAGTTTACATTCTCCACTTTCGAGAGTAGAAATAGTTTCAAGGTCCTCAATAATTGAAATAAGACTGTTTACACTATATTCTACTCTTTGTAGATATTTTATGTTTATTGCAGGATCATTAATACCACCTTCCAATAAAGTTAAAATATACCCCTGAATATTAAAAATTGGAGTTTTCAATTCGTGAGACACATTACCTAAAAATTCGCGTCTGTACACTTCCATTTTTTTCAAGTTGTCAATTTCGGCTGTTTTATCCTGAACCCATCGTATAACTTCATTATTAACCTGTTCAATATAATCGGAATTATGTTTTGGAAGTTGTATTTTACTTTCATCATTAGTAAGAAATTTATTTATAGTTTTATATATGATTCTGATTCTGTTATAAATAAAATTATTAACAAGATAATAAGAAATAAAATAAGTAAATAGAAATAAACTTGTAAAGGAGACAAGAAATAAAATAAAATTGAAATCGGTTCTACCAATTAAGATAAAAAAATACAAGGCACAAAAAAAAACTGAAACAAGTGCTGCATTAAGTAAAGCAATACGTTTAGGACTATAATTCTTCATTACAATTAAATTTATATCCTATACCTTTAACAGTATAAATATTTGGAATACCGGTTTTTTCTCTAATTCTTCTAATATGTACGTCAACAGTTCTATCACCAACAATAACATCATTATCCCATACTTTTCTGAAAATTTCATTTCTGGTAAAAACCTTATCGGGATGTGAAAGCAAAAGAAACAGCAAATCAAATTCTTTTTTTGATAGATTTATCGTTTTACCAGATTTTTGGAAAATATGTTTTTCTCTATCCATATATATGTCCGAAATATTTATTATCTCTGCGATTTCATTATTGTCAAAAGTAGTAACTCTACGTAAGAGAGCTTTTATCTTACTTTTAAGTACTGAAAGTTTAACAGGCTTGCCAATATAGTCATCAGCTCCTGAATCAAGCCCTTCAATTTGTGCATAATCTTCGGAACGAGCAGAAAGAAATATAATCAAAACATTTTTTAATTCAGGAATTTGCCTTAAAATACGGCAGGTTTCAAAACCATCCTGTCCTGGCATCATAACATCAAGGATTATAAGATGAGGAAGTTCTTTACCTGCTACTTTTACAGCCTGTTTCCCATCAGCAGCCTTAAACACTGAATACCCTTCCTTTTCAAGATTATATCCTAAAAACTCCAATACGTCAGGTTCATCATCAACAATTAATATTTTCCATGTATTATTTTCCATTATATAATATTCTTTTATAGTTAATTTATAGAATCTTATGGATTAATATTGATTTTTAAGCAAAATATTTTATTTATTTACCTTGATTTCAGGAGTACGTATAGTGTTACTTTTATGAAGTGCCCGATCTACAATATATGCTTCAAATAATATGGTATCGTATATGCTTAAAGGATTATTAATAAATAAAGTTATCTCTATTTCACCTTTTAGAGTTTTATTTTTACCTTGTGGAGTTAGCATAGGAATACGGGCATTATTCGAAAATTTGGTTTCAACTTCTTTAATTATTCCATTTTGTTTTTCAAAATACTTAATAAAAAAATTATTGTAATAAATACTGTCAGGATGAAATCTGCCAAAAGTATCGCCTTTGTCAAGCCCAATATCACCATCACCATCGGTAAAGAATATTTTCATAATTCCTTGATTGTCAATATTAGAACCGTTATTTATTTTGGTAAAACTCACAAATTCAATATGAGGAATCTCAGAATATTTATCATCCGATTTAATGCAAGAAGTTAATATCATTAACAAAATTATTATAAAAAATAATTTTAATCTTAGGTGAAAAATTTTTAGCATTTTTGATGATATTCAGATTAAAAATTATAGTATTGCATTATAAAATGTAAAAATACACATTAAATAAAATGATAGCAAAAAAAGATGAAATAAAAAAATTACAAAACGAGATTTTTGATATTAATTATTGTGAAGAATTTAACGAAATATCTTTAAAAATATTTCAATATCAGGCTGATAACAATCCAGTATATTCAAATTTTTTACAACAATTAAAAATTAAAAAGGAAGATATAAAAAATATAAAGGAAATTCCTTTTTTGCCAATTGAATTTTTTAAGACTCAAAAAGTTATATGTCAAAACGAATCAGTTGACATTATATTTGAAAGCAGTGGTACAACTTCTTTACAAAAGTCATTGCATTATATAGCAGATGTTGCATTATATGAAAAAAGTTTTATCAATTGCTTTACTCTTTTTTATGGGAACCCATATAATTATAATATTCTTGCTCTACTGCCTTCATATCTTGAAAATAACAGTTCAAGTCTGATATATATGATTGATAAACTAATTAAATTAAGTCATAGTCCTTATAGCGGTTTCTTTTTACATAATACAGATGATTTATATAATACTTTAAATAAACTTCAAAATGATGATAAAACAACCATACTTTTTGGAGTTAGTTATGCATTGCTTGATTTTGCTGAAAAATATAAGCCGGACCTGCACAATATGATTGTGATGGAAACAGGAGGAATGAAAGGAAGAAAAAAAGAATTAATAAGAAAAGAACTGCATTATTTACTGTGTTCTTATTTTAAAGTTTCTAAAATTCATTCAGAATATGGGATGACAGAATTAAACTCACAGGCTTATTCAAAAGGAGATGAGATATTTTCCTGCCCCCCTTGGATGCGAATGTTTATAAGAGATACCGATGATCCCCTGAGTGAGTTAAAGGATAATGGACAGGGGGTTTTAAATATTATTGACCTGGCGAATATTTATTCCTGTTCTTTTATAGCAACTCAGGATTTGTGCGAAATTATAACAGACAATAATTTTAAAATACTTGGGAGAACCGATTCAAGTGAGATAAGAGGATGTAATCAACTTATAATATAATATTATTGAATCCACTCTTTTCAGAGTGGGCTTAAGATTTTAATTACAATTATTTTCGCATTCCATTTTACCATCTCCATATTCAACTTGAATAGTCGCATGTTCTATATTAAATTTTTCATTCAATTGATGCTGAATTGTTGTTACAAAAGTTATATCTGTTTGTTGGTTTGTAGAAAGATGAACTGTTAATGCTGTATCAGTAGTACCCAATGCCCATATATGTAAATCATGAACACTGCTTACCTCTTTTATTGATAAAAAATATTTTTGTACATCCTTAATATTTATGTTTTCTGGAACTGCATCAAGAGCAAGATTCAGTGAATCTTTTAATAAATGATACACATTGTAAAGAATTACCGAGATAATAAGAAAAGAAACCAATGAATCTACCCAGACAAGTCCTGTAAATGCAATTATGACACCTGCTACCACAACACCAAATGAGATAAGTGTATCGGCTACAAAATGTATGAAGGCACTTTTGATGTTTAAATCGCGCGATTTCCCTTTCATAAAAAGTAATGCAGTAATTCCGTTTACCAAAATTCCAATGAAGGCAACTATAATAACACTATTTGTTTTTATTGGTAATGGATTATTGAGTTTTCTTATGGTTTCAAATAGTATAAAAATCATAGCAGCTAATAGCAATATTGTATTAAATACGGCAATCAAAATAGTAGAACGCCTAAACCCATAAGTAAATTTTAATGTAGGCTTACGCCGTGAAATATTAACAGCTGCCCAAGAAAAAATTAATGCCAATACGTCACTTGTGTTATGACCTGCATCTGCAATCAATGCCATAGAATTGGAAAAATATCCATATAAGACCTCAATAACTATAAAAACAATATTAATAACAATTCCTATTCTAAATGAATTGTTCAAATTAATATCATAATTAAATAAGTGAGTATGATTCATAATTTGCAAAATTACATTTTTATCCTGTCTGAACTTTACTTCCTGTGTTATGAAAAATAACAGTTATGTCATTA
>JAKIYJ010000145.1 GCA_022708585.1 Bacteroidota bacterium | reverse complement strand
CTATGGCTGGACAAACCCTTTGAGGAAAATCATATACCACCGCCAGATTATATACAGGGGGTTCTTTTTTGAAAATGCAGAAAAATATTTCATTTATTCAGTAAAATTGACAATTTTGATTTCATTTAAATTTATTTAGGACAGTATTGATTTTTTTTTGTAAATAAAATTATATTTATATGATATATAATTAGTTATAATATATTTTTTTATTTAGATTCAAAAATAAATAATATTACATTTTGATTGATATAATTTTTTTATTTCTGGTATTTTTCGGCTAATGCGGCAACAGGTTTTAAACCAAGATAACTGCCTTGCTGGATAGCATTAAGTACTGCTCCGCCACCTGTAAACATATAGTAAGAAGTATCATCTATAGCATTTAAATATATGCCGGGCAGAAAAGTTTTAAAATCCTGTAAGGTATCTCCGCCACCAAACAATTTGCGGGCATTTTTGTTTTTATCAATAAGAGTATTCATAGCAACAGTACCTTCGTAAAAATAAGGAGTATAGCCCATAACTGCATTAACAAAAAATAGTTTTGCATTATTAAATATTTCTACAATGTGTTGATCATCAAATGATGCAGGAGCAACATCGAGGACAAAATTCAGTTCAGAGCCCGATTTAATATTATGAATATTGTGAATTCTTGATTGTCCTTCAAATTTTCCTTCCATTGTGTCTGATTCCACAATATAAGGCAGTTCTATTAATTTTTCAGGATGTTTTTTAGTATAAGATACAAATTGTTCAGCACATTTCATATCTTCTGGTGCAATACCTTTTATAGAAAATCCATATTTAGCTGATAAATAAGCATTATAAATCACACCGCCCAAAACGAGATAATCGACTTTATCGAATAGAGCATAGAGGGTATCTATTTTAGTATCGAATTTAGCGCCAGCAACAATAGCGACGAAAGGTCTTTGTGGTTGATAAATCATATCAAGGTTAAGTAATTCCTTTTGCATCAGCAATCCAGCGCAGGAAGGTAAATATTTTGGTACCAGAAAAGTTGAGGCATGAGCCTGCCAGGAACCAAAAGCATCATTAACATATACATCAGCATAAGACGAAAGCTGTTTTGCAAAATTATCTGCACTTTCATCTTTTGCTTCTTCTCCTGCGAACCAGCGAGTGTTAGGAAGATAAATGCCATCAATTTTTCCTGCTTTTAAATCTTTAACCAGATTATCCATTTCATTACATTGCAAATTTTTAATTCCATACATATCATCAGGTTTTAAATCAGGACACATAAAATCAATTTGCAATTTGTTTTTAAAATAATTTATAACAGGCTGAACCGAAGTTTCACTTCCTGTAATGATTTGTCCATTTTTTTTATCTTTTGGTCTTCCAATATGTGTCATTAAAATAGGTTTTCCACCTTTTGCTATAATTCTAAATAAAGTAGCAAAAGTAGAATCAATTCTGAAAGAATCTTGTATTTTACCTTTTTTGATCACATTATGATCAAATCGTACAAGAACTATTTTATTTTTTAAATCTGCATTTTGCAATAATGGTAATTTAAGTTTTTCGGTCATAATTATGAGATTTTAAAAATTATTTAAAAAATATTAAGTCTTTTTTTTAATATATCCATTTCCTTTGAATAGCCTGGTTTCCCAAGTAAAGCAAACATATTTTTTTTGTATTGTTCAACGCCAGGCTGGTCAAAGGGATTAACATCGATTAAATACCCACTTAATCCACAGGCAAACTCAAACATATATATAAGTTGACCTAAATGATATTCATTTAAATAAGGTATTGAAATTAAAATATTTGGAACTCCGCCGTCAACGTGAGCAAGAATGGTTCCCAACATTGCCATTTTATTGACCTGTTGCAAATCTTTTCCGGCTGTAAATGAAAGTTCATCAATATCATTTTCATCTGCTGGAACAACAAGATTATAATGAGTGCGTTCAACTGAAATAACGGTTTCAAAAATCATTCTCATCCCATCTTGAAGGTATTGTCCGAGTGAATGTAAATCTGTTGTATAATTTACTCCAACAGGGAAAATACCTTTATGTTGTTTCCCTTCGCTTTCACCATATAATTGTTTCCACCATTCAATAAAACTGAAAAGAGAAGGATGATAACAGGCCAGTACTTCAATATTTTTTCCTTTATTATAAAGCAAATATCGACATACTGCATACAAAGCAGCTATGTTCTTATCAATATCACATGTTTCAAAAAGTTTAAGCTGCATATCTTTTGCCCCTTCAATAATACTTTTAATATTAATACCTGCTGCAGCAACAGGAAGCAGCCCTACGGGTGTAAGAACTGAAAAACGCCCTCCAACATTATCAGGAATAACAAAAGTTTTATACCCTTCTGTTATAGACATTTTCTTTAAAGATCCTTTTTCTTTATCAGTAATAGCGATAATTCTTTTTTTTGCAGATTCATAGCCATATTTTTTGGTAATATGATTTCTAATAATTCTAAAAGCTATTGCTGGCTCAATAGTAGTGCCTGATTTTGAAATTACTATTACTGAATAATCATATTTGTCTAATATCTTTAATAAAGAAGTCTGATAATCAGAACACAAGTTTTGACCAGCAAATAATATTTTGGGATTAATATTTTTTTCTTCAAATAAAGGTGAATAATCCGATAAAGCCTCAATAATTGCTTTGGAACCCAGATATGAACCGCCTATTCCAATAACAACAATAATTTTAGATTTTGATTTTAATTCATTAGCTGTTTCTACAATATCATCAATTAAAGAATAGGATATTTCGGATGGCAGATTAACCCATCCCAGAAAATCATTTCCTTTTCCTGTTTTTCTCAACAAATCTTTATAATGCTTGTTAATTTCAGGTTGTAGATCATTTATCTCATCCTTTGATACAAAGGGAAGTATATTACTTATATCTATTTCAGGAAATTTATTCATAATAATATTTGCAATCTAATCTATTTATCTTAAAATAAAGAAATATGTAAGATACATTCACAAAAATAAATGCAAATTTATTAAAAAATTTTGAAAAAATTATATGTTTGAATCCACTCTGAAAAATCATTTTTATTTCGAATTATTTTTTCATCAAAATAAATTAATCAATAACATAGATAAATTAATTAAAAACATAGATAAATTTAATTATAATAAAATTTATCAACTTTTCGGAGTGAGTTCATAATTCAATATTTTTTTATCTTTGCTGTTATACTTTTAATGAATATATTTGTTTTTTTTCGTTAATATTAACAGATAAAATATT
>JAKIYJ010000144.1 GCA_022708585.1 Bacteroidota bacterium | reverse complement strand
GATGATTTTAAAGTTCTTGAAAATTTTTACAGAGGACGTACTGCAAAATATCCTAAACAATTTAATTTATAATGTATATATATATGTAAAAATTAAAATGACATAATCGTAATTTTAAAATATGAGTCACTCTGAAAAGTCTGTAAATCAAATTCTCTTAAATTTATCTATATTTTTAATTTATTTATCTATGAAATTTTTAATTTATTTTATCAAAAAAATAATTCAAAATAAAATGACTTTTCGGAGCAGATTCATAATTAGTGTCTGTCCATAAAGTCAAGAGTTTGTTTCAGAATGTTCGAGGTTTCGATAGTTTGAAAATCGGGAGTGTACTAAATATGACTGATTTGAAGATTGAGAATAACGATGAAATCGGACATTATGAACAAACTCTAATTACAACAATTTTTTAAAATATAGAATAAATCATTTGTTTTATCTTAATAAATAATTAATTTTTATGACAAAAAGTTCAGAAACAAAAATAATATTATTTTTAATAATACTATTATTTTTCACCTCTTGTAAAAATCAAAATAAAAAAATCAGTTTTTCTGGAGAAGCTCAAGGCGGTTTTTATAATATAACATATTATGATAAGCAGGGTAGAAATTTTCAGAAAGCGGTAGACTCAATACTTGATGAATTTAATCATACAGCGTCAATGTATGAACCTTCATCTATTTTATCAAAAATTAATAAAGGAGATACAAATGTAAATTTAAATGATGATTTTATTGCGATTTATAATCTTGCCACTGAAATTTCTAAAAAAACAGGAGGAGCATTTGACATAACAGTAGGACCATTGGTTAACGTATGGGGCTTTGGACTGAAAAACAGAACAAGGGTTGACAGTGCAATGATTGACAGTTTACTAAAATATGTAGGTTATGAAATGACAGGGATTAAAAACAACAAATTTTACAAAAAATATCCTGAAATTCAAATTGATTTTAATGCCATTGCACAAGGATATTCAGTTGATAAAATTTCTCTATTTTTTGAAAGTAAAGGCATTAATAATTATATAGTAGAAATAGGTGGTGAAGTAAGAGCAGCGGGTAAAAAGCCTGATGGATCATCATGGATAGTTGGAATAGACAAACCCGACGATAATTTAGGTGCAGCACACGATTTAAAGGCAAAAGTGACTCTTGACAATATGTCGGTTTCAACATCAGGTAATTACAGAAAATTTTATATAGAAAATGGAATAAAATATTCTCATACAATCAATCCATTTACAGGATACCCGGTAAATCATTCTTTGTTGAGTGCTTCTGTATTTCATAAAAACTGCGCTACTGCCGATGCTTATGCCACTGCTTTTATGGTAATGGGAGTTGAAAAGGCAAAAGAATTCCTTAAAAAATCAGATGAGCGGATTCAAGTATATTTAATCTATTCTGATAAAGATGGTAAAATGCAAACTTATATGTCGGATGGCTTAAAAAATATTTTAAAAGAAAATTAAAAATAATTATAATTAATGTAAAAAATTAAAAAATTAAATACAAATAGTTTAATTTTATCTATTTAAATCAGTTGTTTTTACAATTAATCTTATCTTTTAATACACAATCACATTCAGAAGATTGATTGTTTAGCTCTTCCTTAAATTTGCAATTTTCGGGAATATTAGTCTTTTTAGGAAATATTATATTAAAACTAAAACACAAGCCTATCAAAGCCAGTCCAACTAAAATTATAACCAGTAAAATAATTTTGAAGGTCATAATTATCATTATTTTTTCAATAGTGTAAAGGTTTCGAGTGCAATAACAAGTTCTTCGTTAGTAGTAATTGTCATTACCGTGACTTTTGAATTGTGTTTGGAAATAATAGCATCTTTGCCTTTTAAGTTTTTATTAACAACAAAATCAAATGCAATTCCCATATATTCAAGACCTTCGCAGACTAATTCTCTTATAAGACTGTCATTTTCGCCAATACCGCCGGTAAAAACAAGCAAATCCAGACCACTCATAGCTGCCGCATAGGCACCAATATATTTTTTAACACGATATGCGTACATTTTTAAAGCCAGATTGGCACGTTCATTACCTTTTTCAGCCTCATTTTCAATGTCTCTCATGTCAGATGATATACCTGTAATTCCCAGCATTCCGCTTTTTTTATTAATCAAATCATTAGCAGCCTTAATACTTAAATTTTCTTTCTCCATAATATAAAGAAATGCACCAAGATCAAGATCTCCACAACGTGTACCCATTATAAGCCCTTCAACAGGAGTAAGCCCCATTGATGTATCATAAGATTTACCATTATTTATTGCCGTAATGCTTGCACCATTACCCAGGTGACAGGTAATAATTTTGGTTTTGCTAAAATCTATTCCCAGTATATCACAGGCTTTCCTGGATACAAAACCATGACTTGTCCCATGAAAACCATATCTGCGAACTTTATATTTTTCATATAATTCATAAGGCAACCCATATAAATATACATGCTCTGGCATTGTTTGATGAAAAGCAGTATCAAACACACCACATTGAGGAGTATCAGGTAATATTTTATTTATTGCATATATGCCTTGAAGATTGGCGGGATTATGTAAAGGAGCAAGATCAATGCATTCTTCCATTTTATCAATTATTTCCCGGGTAATAATAACACTGCCACTAAATTTTTCCCCTCCGTGAACGACCCTGTGTCCAACAGCATCAATTTCAGAAGTTGATTTAATAACTCCATGCTCTGGTGAAATAAGAGTTTTAATAATCAAATTAATCCCGGTAATATGGTCTTTAACAGACTGTATGTAATGGTAAGGCTCCTTCCCCTTTGATTCATGCTTTAATTCACTGTTTTCAAGCCCCACTCTTTCTAATAATCCCTTTGCCATAACATCAGAGTTTTCAGTAATATTTATTAATTGATATTTAATTGATGAACTTCCGCAATTTAGAACTATTTTCATTTGTTTATTTATTATTTGATTTTTGTGTTTTGAAAATAAATTATTTCACCTGATTTGCAGTAATAATAATTAAATTAACAATATCGTCAACAGAACAGCCTCTTGACAAGTCATTAATAGGGGCTCCCAAACCCTGTAATATGGGACCAATAGCTTCAGCTTCACCCAGTCGTTCTACCAATTTATAAGATATATTTCCAGATTGCAAATCAGGGAATATGAGTACATTAGCGTGTCCAGCAACTTTGGAACCAGGTGATTTTCTTTGTCCAACTTCTTCAATAATAGCCGCATCAGCCTGTAATTCTCCATCTATTTCCAGATCGGGTCTTCTT
>JAKIYJ010000010.1 GCA_022708585.1 Bacteroidota bacterium | reverse complement strand
GACAATATATGCAAAGCATGAAGGGGCAGTTGTAGCTCCAACAGCTGGGATGCATTTCAGCAGAGAACTTATGAAAAGGCTCGAATTAAAAGGAGTAACTTTTGCAGAAATAACATTACATGCAGGGCTCGGCAATTTCAGAAATGTAGAAGTAGAAGATTTGACAAAGTATAAAATAGATTCAGAGGAAATGATAATAGAACCCGAAGTTGCTGAAATTGTGAATAAGGCAAAAGAAAATCATAAGAATATTTGTTGTGTTGGAACAACTACTTTGAGAGCCATAGAATCTTCTGTATCAATTTATGGAAAATTAAAACCTTATACAGGTTGGACAAATAAATTCATTTTCCCACCTTATGATTTTTCTATCGCTAACAGTCTTATTACGAATTTCCATTTGCCAATGTCAACCATGTTGATTATGGCTGCTGCATTTGCAGGTTATGATTTTTTAATGGAAGCTTATAAGGTGGCAATTGCTGAAAAATACAAATTTTTTACTTATGGCGATGCAATGTTAATTTTGTAAAACTTTTTAATACAATTTTTATTGAAAAGACAATTAATCATTGTTGCAGCTGGTGAAGGCAAAAGAATGCAGGAAAAAATTCCTAAACAATTTATAGAAATTGAAGGCAAACCTGTATTAATGTGGACATTATTGCTTTTTGAAAATTGTAAAATTGATTTTCCTGTCATACTCGTTTTATCTGAAAAAAATTTCACTGTATGGGAACAACTTTGTAAAAAGCATAAGTTTACTTTACCACACAAAATCATTAGAGGTGGCAATACAAGATTTGAATCCGTATATAATGGATTAAGTGAAGTTAAGGATGATTGCCTGGTAGCTATTCATGATGGAGTAAGACCTTTTGCTTCGATTAATGTTATAGAAAATGTTTTTAAAGAAGCTGAAAAATACGGAAATGCAGTCCCTTCCATTAAAATAAAAGATTCTCTACGACAAATTACAGGTGAAACAAATACTTCCATTTCAAGAGAAAATATAAGGCAAATACAAACACCGCAAATTTTTAAATCTGAAATATTATTAAAATCATACAGGGAAAACAAAAATAACAATTTAACCGATGATGCTTCTATTGTTGAAAAGACCGGTTACAAAATAAATCTTGTCGAAGGCAATGAAGAAAATATTAAAATAACAACACAATCAGATTTAATAATGGCATCTGCTTTAATTAAGCATTTCCCTTATTAATATTAATTAGAGTTTGTCCATAATGTCCGATTTCATCGTTATTCTTAGCCTTCAAATCAGTCATGTACTTTAAGTACACTCCTGATTTTCAGGCTATCGAAACCTCGAACTCGAACATTCTGAAACAAACTCTTGACTTTATGGACAAACTCTAATTATTCTATCTTTCCATCTTGATTTGATACATAAACTCAATGCTGGCATTGATACTATATAAAAAGGATAAATAATAAGCAAAGGAAAGAAATACCATAATAATTTTCGACTATTAAACAATTTTAATCCCGCATAAAGCAAGAGAAATTCTGGAATACTTTTTATTACAACAGCAATTAAAAACAATAGAAAAAACTGTTTTGAAAATAAAGTAATTACTAAAAAACCTATTATTGAAAAATTAGCCAGAACAACAACAAGTCCAACCAATATTTGAGGTATATCCCTGTAAGCATAAACCTTTGAAGTCCATCTTATTCTTTGATGAATAAAAGATTTCAATGACTTTTGAGGTTTAGTATAAACAATGGCTTCACTTTCCTTAATAAAATATAATGACTTTTTACCAAAAAATTTTTTAAATGCAGACATTAAAAAAATGTCATCTCCTGATGATAAGGATTTAGCAGGTATTTTATCAGAAATTTCAATAAATGCAGATTTACGGAAAGCCATGTTAGCTGCATTTGACATTATGGGGATATGCATCATTATTGAAGATCCGCCTGAAATAACGAGACTGGCAAATTCAAGTGACTGTAATTTGCTGAACAATGACTTATCGGTTAAAATTTGAACTGGCCCTGATGCAAAAAGTATCTCATTATTTGTAAAATATTTTAAAACAGTTATAATCCATTTATTATTATAGATACAATCAGCATCCGTAAGTAAAATAATTTCTCCCTTTGCCTGTTTAATAGCAATTTCCTGAGAATATTTTTTAGAACCTTTATTAATATCAGATTTGTTATTTGATTTAATTAATTTTATAGAGAAAAAATCAGAAGAAAAAGTATTAATGAAATTTTCAGCTACCGTTACTGTCTTATCAGTTGAATAATCATCACTGATAATAATTTCAATTTTATTATTTGCTATATATTGGGAAGTTAATGATTTTAGACAATTCAAAATGTTTTCCTCTTCATTTCTCACGGTAACAACAACCGAAGCAATAATATTTTCAGGTTCACATAATTTATTATTATCGGTAAAATCATTATAAATAATCCAATAAAAATAAAATAATAATATTAATACTGAATAAATAATAATTATAAAGTAAAATATATAAATTATCATTGGCTGGCAAGTTTTGTAAATTTTACAGATGGGATAAAGAAAGTGCCAATAATAGCCGGTATAACAACATTGATAATCCAGATAAAAGTAGAAGCAATTAATAAATTAAACTGAAAGGCATCATTTTTTAATCCATAAAAACTGAAAATAAAAACTCCGGCTGAGCCTCTAACACCTATTTCGCTTAATGCAATGGTGGGAACAGCTGTAATAATCAAATAATAAACAGGTACTGTAATTAAATATTGAGAAAAAGATAAATTTATAGAGAAAGATTTTAGTGTTAAAATAAACTGAATTGAAAAAATAACATATCTTAATAAACTCAATAACAAAATATGAAAAAGCATTTTAGAAGAAAATGATTTAAATATTTCAATTTGTTCAGAAAAGCCCGATGCTTTTCTAAATATTTTCCAATTAGATAATTTAGATAAATGATTGATATTAAAATATAAATAAGTTATAATTATAGATAACAATATAGATATAATAGTAAAAACAATTAAAATTATATTGTCATTTATAATTTTGTTAAGGAAAAAAGGTAGCAGGATAAAACCAGATACAAGTGTTACAACAAGTTGGGCAATAGCACCTGTCATAGTAGAAAAGGTGGCTTCCCATAAACGACAGTTATTGAGATAAAAGGCTCTGCCAGGAATTTCGCCAGTTCTATTCGGAGTAAAGACACCCATTGCAACACTTGCCAGAACAGCCTTTATAGAATTTTGCAGTTGTATTTTTTGAATATTTTTAACTGAATATTTCCATTTATATGCTTCTGTTATCCAATTAACAGGCATTAAAATAACAATAAAAAATACATATAAAGTCAACAAATATTTACAGGAAAAATCAGAAAAAACATATTGAAGTTTTTTATTGTAAAATATTTCAAAATACAGATATAAATATGTAGCAATAAGGAAGGTTGCTTTGAGTAAAATATCAATTTTTTTATTTATTTTTGTTGTATGAGTCATTCAACAAAAATATGCAAAAAGAGAGAATAATATTAGGGATAGATCCTGGCACAAGAATAATGGGATACGGTATTATTCTCGAAAGGGGCAGGAGTATAGAACTACTACTTATGGATGTATTAATTTTAACAAAAATAAAAGAACATTCATTAAAGCTGAAAAAAATTTTTGAAAGTACGCTTTTGTTAATAGAGAATTATAAACCTGATGAGATGGCAATAGAAGCTCCCTTTTACGGTAAAAATGTACAATCCATGTTAAAATTAGGCAGGGCACAAGGGGTTGCAATGGCAGCAGCGCTTTACAGGGATGTTCCAATTTTTGAATATTCGCCTCGTAAGATAAAGCAAAGTGTAACAGGTAAGGGCAATGCTTCAAAGGAACAACTTGCCGCGATGTTGAGTAATATATTAAATTTTTCAATAAACCCGGAACATCTCGATGCCAGCGATGCAGTAGCGGTTGCTACTTGTCATTATTTCCAAACCCAAAATACTTTAAAACAACAAAGAAATAAAGGATACAGCAACTGGAATACTTTTATAAGCAATAATCCTGATAGAATAATAACTTGAATTACACAGTTCACTGCTAATAAATAATTGACTTGAACTGGCTTAAAAAACGCAAATCATTCTCAAAAAACAAACGTAAATCTTTTATCTGATATTTTAACATTGTGATTCTTTCAATGCCCATACCAAAGGCAAATCCACTGTATTCTTTGCTGTTTATTTTACAATTATCCAATACATTAGGATCAACCATTCCACATCCGAGAATTTCTACCCAGCCACTATTTTTACATATATTGCAACCTTTACCACCACAAATAAAACAGGAGATATCCATTTCAGCAGACGGTTCTGTAAATGGGAAAAAAGAAGGACGAAAACGGGTTTTGGTATCTTTGCCAAAAAATTCCTGAACAAAATACAAAAGAGTCTGTTTTAAGTCGGCAAATGATACGTTTTTATCAACATATAATCCTTCTACCTGATGAAAAATACAGTGAGCTCTTGCAGATATAGCTTCATTTCTGAAAACACGACCCGGCATAATAGCCCTTATTGGAGGCTTTTCATTTTCCATAAGCCTTACCTGTACTGATGAGGTATGTGTTCGTAAAGCAATATCTGGATTCTTTTCAATAAAAAAAGTATCCTGCATATCTCTCGCAGGATGATCTATCGGGAAATTTAAAGATGTAAAATTATGCCAGTCGTCTTCTATTTCAGGACCTTCGGCAACAGAAAATCCAAGATATGAAAAAATATTAATTATTCTGTTTTTTACAATAGAAAGTGGATGCTGACTTCCAAAATCAAAAAAATCAACGCTTCTTGTAAGGTCCTTTTCTGAATCTGATTTAGATTCTTTAACTTCAAAAAGTAATTTAAAATCTTCAATTTTTTGGATTGTTTTATTTTTTAAATCATTTATTAAGGCACCTGTTCTTTTTCTTTTATCGGGATCCACCTTTATTAATTGAGCAAAAAGATCCTGAATTATGCCTTTTTTACCTAAAAAACGAATCCTGAATTTTTCAATATCTTCCAAATTAGAAGGAGAAAAGTTATTTAATTCATTTAAATAAGCATTTATTTTTTCTTCCATTTATTAGAATATTTGAAGAATGAGTCCACTCTGAAAAGTTATTCTTGTTTTGAATTATTTTTTTGATAAAATAAATTAAAAAAATTTATAGATAAACAAATTAAAAATATAGATAAATTTAAGAGAATTTGATTTATAAACTTTTCGGAGTAGACTCAAGAATATTATTCAATTATTTTTATAGTAATTTTAATATCTTCTATGGGGCGGTCGGCAACTCCAGTTTTTACTGATGCAATTTTGTCTACAACATCAAGCCCTTCGTAAACTTCTCCAAAAACAGTATAAGATCCGTCGAGATGAGGAGCACCACCAATTGTGGTATAGGCGTTTTTTTGTTCGGGTGTGAAAATTCTGTTAAATTGTTTTTCCATTGCTGATAATTGCTGTTCAGTAAATACCTGTCCTTGAACAATATAAAATTGAGAGCCTGATGAAGCTTTAGTAGGGTTAACATTATCGCCTGTACGTGCAGCAGCCAGAGCTCCTTTTTTATGAAAAAGATTGGGATTAAATTCGGCAGGAATGGTGTAATTTGGACCTCCATTCCCAAGCATTTTGCCAGCAGGAGCATTTTTTGATTCAGGATCCCCTCCCTGTATCATAAAGTTTTTAATCACTCTGTGAAATATGGTTCCATCATAATAACCTTCTGATACAAGTTTTAACATATTGTCACGATGTTTTGGAGTTTCATTATAAAGACGAATTTTTATATCACCGTATTTCGTTGAAATCATAATCTTTCTCTCAGGTTCTTGACTGGTTTTATCTTCTTTTGTAATCATAGTGTCATTATTTGATTTTATTTCAGAATTTGATGGTTTTGTGTTATTTTTACATGCCATTAAAGGAAGACTAAATATTATCATAATAAATAATACTGTTTTTTTCATATCAAATGTAATTTAATTGGTTTATTTTATAATTAATGAATTGAAATAAACTGATTTTTTCAATCTGTTTCTCTTCTGGTTATTTTTTTGTTGAGATACTAATATAAATTAAAAAATTATTATTTTACCCATCAGAGCCACATAAAAGGCAAAAAAATTATAAAAATATTAGATTAAAGTTCAAATAATAAAACGCTGTTTTTTTGATACCATATAATTTTTTCATATTTTATAATTTATGAAATAAATATTTTGTTTAGCATCTTAAATAATAAAAAAACAGTTACAAAATCAAAAGAATTTATTATGTAAAATTGCTATATAAACAGGAAGTTTTTGCTATGCAGTGGTGTCGGCTGGAATTGAACCAGCGACACACGGATTTTCAGTCCGTTGCTCTACCAACTGAGCTACGACACCTTAAAAATAAAAATGCAAAAGTAAAAAATAATTTGAAATAAATATTTTGTAATAAAATTTAATTTGAATTTGTTTAAAAATAAAGGCTCTATTTTTTTTAAAATTGTTGTAATTATGCATAATACATTAGGTTCATAAAGTTCATAAAGTTCATAAAGTTATTGGTGTTATGAAAATAGAGAGGTTTGAGAATAGCATTTCCACAGCGGTCATTTTTCTTTTCGCCATTTTCTTTGTATGACAGACAAGTTATTTCCCGATTTTTTACCTATCATACATTCTACACTTTGTCTCAGGTTAATTATACCTATGAAAAGGGTCAGAATTGTATGCAATATAGTCATTTTTTTAGAAAAATGATTATATTGTTTTATAAAATAGACATACGAGAAAAGAGCATATATTTTTGATAAAATAATAAATTTAATAAATAAATTAATTAAAAATATAGATAAATTTAATTAGAATAAAATTAACTATTTACAATAGTGAAATTTATACAAACCTTTAAAACACTTTGCAATCTCTCATCCTCGTTACAAACGATGACGAGAAGGTTTTTTTAACAACATTATTTTAAAATAGAGCCATAAATATTAACAGTCATAGTATTCATAACGATTGGCAAAATTCAGGATAATTCTTCTTCTATGGCAGCAACTATCCTTCTTGCCGTAAGTCCATCCCAGAGTTCGGGAATTTTGCCGGTTTTCCATTTTCCTGCCAAAATGCTTTCAGCAAGATGTATTATTAAAGAGGTATCATTTCCGGCGAGTTCATTAGTTCCTTCTATAACAGTAACAGGTCTTTCAGTACTTTCACGAAGGGTAATACAAGGTATACCGTACACTGTTGTTTCTTCCTGAATACCTCCACTGTCGGTAATAACAAATTTTGAATTGGATATTAATTTTCCAAAATCAAAATAACCTAATGGTTCTGTAACAATAATATTATTAAGCGAGTTAAGGTAATCTAACAGATTAAATTCAATAAGGTTTTTACGAGTTCTTGGATGAACAGGAAAGATGATTTTTATTTTATTTTGAATATGTGCTATTGCTGAAATGATATTCCTTAATCTATCAATATTATCAACATTAGCCGAAAGATGCATGGTAAGAGTAACATAATTGTCTTTTTGTAATCCAAATACGTCAAGTACTCTTGAAGCAGTGATTCTACTTTGATTTTTTTTTAATGTATCTATCATAATATTTCCTACCAGACGAATATTTTTTTCATTATGACCTTCATTGATAAGATTTTGGTAAGCGTCTCTTGATGGCACAAGTAAAAGATGGGATACAGAATCGGTAACTATTCTGCAAATTTCTTCCGGCATAGATTTATCAAAACTTCTAATGCCAGCTTCAACGTGTATCACTTTAATATTATTCATAGTGGCGGTAAGGCTGCATGCAAGAGTACTGCTTACGCTACCTACTACCAGTACAGCAGCGGGGTTAAGTGCTTTACAAACATCATCAAAACAGTTCATTATTTTCGCTATTTGTTTTGTTTGTGTTTCAGATGTTATACCAAGATAAATATCAGGTTCGGGAATTGAAAGTTCGCGAAAAAAAGAACCTGACATTCTGTCATCATAATGCTGTCCGGTATGTAATAATACAGGTTCAATAAAAGGAGAAGTTTTCATGGCTTCAAGTATAGGGGCTATTTTCATTAAATTAGGCCTCACCCCAACAACATTTAATATTTTCATGTGTTTGCTATTAGTTCTATTAATTGAATCCACTCCGAAAAGTCATTTTCATTTTGAATTATTTTTTTAATAAAATTAATTAATCAACTTCATAGACAAATCAATTAAAAATATAGATAAATTTAATTAGAATTTAATTTATAGACTTTTCAGAATGAACTCTTAATTGATTTTGTAAAATTAAAAAAGTTTATCAATTTCAAATCGAATATTTCTTTTTGGATTATTTTTTTGGCTCTATTTAATAAAAATGTTGCAATAAAAACAGTTAAAATCATAATTATCAAATTTTTAATATATTATTATATTTAACTATTATAACACAAATGCCATAAAATGTTTTTAAATCCGCCTTGGAAATGATTTGTTATAAAACAAGCAAGCAGGGTTGGGCAAGAAGGGTTTACCTGTTTGAGCGAACGAAGTGAGCGAGTTTGTAAACCCTAAAAGGGGGTTGCGTAGTTTTATCAAATCATTTCCACAGCGGTGATTTTTCTTTTCGCACTTTTCTTTGTATGGCAGACAAAGAAAAGTGCATATATTTTTGATAAAATAATAAATTTAATAAATAAATTAATTAAAAATATAGATAAAATTAATTAGAAAAAATTAACTATTTACAATAATGAAATTTATACAAACCTTTAAAATACTTTGCAATCTCTCGTCCTCGTTACAAACGATGACGAGAAGGTTTTTTAACAACATTATTTTAAAATAGAGCCATTTTTTACAGAATACTAATGCATTGAAAATATAAATTTGACTTTTTTGCGATTAGCTGTTAATCATATTTCAGTAATATTATGTATTTTTGAGGGTTTTTATATTTTCTGTTGTAATTAAATTGTTTATGATTAATAAATCACAATGAATGTAATTATTATATATATAGAACACTTAATTTTTTGATTGTTTTGCAATTGTGAAATCTTATTAAAATCTAAAAGTTATGAAATATACAGAATTAAGAAGTTTGCATGAATCTTATGGAGCCAGGATGGTTCCCTTTGCAGGGTATTATATGCCCGTGCAATTTGAGGGTGTTAATATTGAACATGAAACTGTTAGAGAGAAAGTAGGAGTTTTTGACGTTTCTCATATGGGGGATATATGGGTTAAAGGTCCTTATGCTTTTGATTTGTTGCAGTGGGTTACCTCAAATGATGTATCTAAATTATATGATGGCAAAGTACAATACTCGTGTTTACCCAATGGTAAGGGTGGCATTGTTGATGATTTGCTGGTATATCGTTTTGACAATGAAACATATTTGTTGGTAGTAAATGCCGCTAATATAGAAAAGGACATGGAATGGCTTAACAAACAGAATAAATTTGGTGCTGTACTGTATAATGCTTCTGACGAAATATCTCAAATCGCAGTTCAAGGTCCATTGGCATTAAAAACAGTTCAAAAACTTACTTCGGTTCCAGTAGAAAATATGGAATATTATACTTTTCAAAAAATTGATTTTGCTGGTGTTAAAGATGTTATTTTTTCAATTACAGGTTATACTGGTTCAGGTGGATGTGAAATTTATTGCGAAAATAAAGATATTGTCAATATTTATAAAGCGGTTATGGATGCAGGTAAAGAATATGGTATTAAACCCATAGGATTAGGTGCACGTGATACCCTTCGTCTTGAAATGGGCTTTTGTCTTTATGGCAATGACATTGATGATACTTCAAGTCCTATTGAAGCAGGATTGGGATGGATCACCAAATTTACTGATGAAAAAAATTTTATTGATAAAGAATTTCTTTTAAAACAAAAACAGGAAGGTGTTAAACGTAAGTTATGTGGTTTTGAAATGATTGATAAAGGTATTCCACGACAACATTATGAAATATATAATGACAGGCAGGAATGTATAGGGAATGTGACTTCTGGCACTATGTCGCCCAGCCTTAAAATACCTATTGGAATGGGTTATGTTAAAACTGAATATTCAAAAGTAAACACTATTATTTACATTAAAATAAGAGATAAACTGTTTGCTGCTAAAATAGTGAAACTCCCCTTTTATAAAAAGTAAATGAAATTGGATAATACAGTTACAAAAAATATAGAACTTTGCTTTACACCTGCTTTATTGCCTTATGTAAATAAAAATGTTAAAACCGCTGTTGTTGTTGTTGATGTACTGAGAGCCACAACAGCAATTTGTACCGCTTTTCATAATGGAGTTAAAGAAATTATTCCAGTTGCTTCTTATATGGAAGCCAAAAAATATAAAAGTAAAGGCTTCCTGGTTGCTGCTGAAAGAAATGGAATAAAGGCTAAATTTGCAGATTTTGGAAACTCCCCATTTAATTTTACCCCTGAAAAAGTTAAGGATAAAACAATTGTATATAGTACAACTAACGGCACACAAATAATTCAAAAAACTTCCAGATTTGCTTCTGATGTGTTTATTGGCGCTTTTATTAACCTTAACAGCCTTTGTGAATTTCTTGACAAAAAAAATGAGTGCGATAAAATATTGATAGTTTGTTCCGGATGGAAAAATCGTTTCAATCTTGAGGATTCTGTTTGTGGAGGAGCAATATCTGAAACTTTATTAAATTCAGGTAATTTTTCTACTGCTTGTGATTCTGTCATTGCTGCCATTGAATTATGGAAAGCAGCTAAACCTGATTTGATTTCATTTGCTGATAAATGTGCACACAGGCACAGACTAAAAAAACTTGGACTTGATGACGTGATAGATTATTCTTTTAGCATTAATCTTGTCAAAGCAGTACCTGTATATAAAAATAATCGCATTATTAATATTAATGTATAATTAAAGCAGGTCGATTGTCAAGTATTAAAAAACAGGGGAAAAAAGGCGGGCAATTCTTTCGAGCATCTTTATCCATACAGGTTTGTTTTTCCATTCTTCATAAACAATTTTATCAGCATATTGCAAATCCTGATAAAAAAGATTTCTTAATTGTTCCGAAATCTCAGCATCGTAAATATTTGTATTTACTTCAAAGTCAAAATTAAAACTTCTATGATTCATATTTGCCGAACCTATTACAGATAATAAATTGTCTATAACCATTGTTTTAGCATGAATAAATCCTTTTTTGTATAAATATATTTCGATTCCGCTTTGTATCAGTTCATCGTAATAGGTATGAGCCGCAGCATTTACGATTTTTGAATCAGATATTCCAGGAACAAGCATTTTAACTGATACTCCACTTAATGAAGCCAACTTTAATCCATCTATAATGCTACCGCCAGGAATAAAATATGGCGTAGTGATAAGAATTTCTGTTCTCGCAATGGTTATGGCTTTAAGTAATGACAGCATAATACTTGAATTGGGAGAATCTGGACCACTGGAAACTATTTGAATTATTACATTCTTATTTTCTAATGGTGTAGCGTTAAACAATTCGTTTTCGATTTTAATTTGCTGGTTTGAACTAAAATTCCAATCACACAAAAAAATATGTTGTAACATCATAACAGCAGGACCATCAATACGAATATGTGTGTCACGCCAGTAATGTTTATTTTTAAATTGCTTTTCATTAATATATTTATCACTTATATTTATCCCACCAGTAAATGCAATTTTACCATCAACAACTATTATTTTTCTATGATTACGATAATTCATTCTATTTGCAAACTTTGGAAATCTGACACGATTAAATGGATATGCTTCAACTCCAGCCATCCTGAGTTCTTTAACAAGTTTTTTTCTTATATTTCTACTTCCAAAATCATCATAAATAAATCTTACCTTCACTCCCTCCTTTGCTTTGGCAATTAAAATATCCTTAATCAGATTCCCTATAATGTCATTTTCATAAATATAATATTCAAGATGTATATGATGTTTTGCTGCTTTAAGGATTTCAATAACTTCGGGAAATTTTTCTTCACCGTTAATTAAAATTTTAACTGAATTACCCTTCGTAATCGGACTCGAATTTTCATTTAACAGTAATTTTATTAAACTTGCTATACTGTTGTTATTAATAACAAACTCAGATAAGATTTTATTACTTTCTGAAGCAATCAGCATATTAAAATCTTTGTATTTTTCTTCATCGGCTATTAGTTTTTTACTGTACAAGATATGTTTACGATGATTTATTCCAAACATAAGATAGAACACAATTCCAAATACGGGAATAAGAACAGCTGCCAGTATATATGCTAAAGTCTTGCTTGGACTACGTGTGTCGTAAATAATACGCATACACACTAATATCAGGATAATAGTATAAATTATCTCTATCAATGTGTTATATCCCATAATAATTATGCTATATAATTAAATATAAATTATTATTTTATAATATATGCAGTCGTTTTCAAAATTACTATAAATAATCGTAATAAAAAATTGGTAATTTTCTTTGAAAAATAAGTCCACTCCGAAAAGTCATTTTTATTTTAAATTATTTTTTTGATAAAATAAATAAATTAATTTCATATATAAATTAATTAAAAATATAGATAAAATTAATTTTAATTTGATTTATAGACTTTTCGTAGCGGGTTCATATCTTAAATAACAATCATTTTTCAACTTTCAATCATTTGCAAAAAGTATTTTTCATCAATTACAGGAATCCCAAATTCATTAGCTTTTTTGAGTTTTTCGGGTCCCATATTTTCGCCTGCTATTATGTAATTGGTTTTTGATGATACTGCATTTTGTAATGCACCTCCGTTTTGAACTACCAGTTTTTTAATTTCTTCTCTTCTGGTCGGTGTGCCAAAATTACCGCTGATAACAAAAGATTTCCCTTTTAATATTTGTGAACTTTCAACATTTTCACCTTTATATTCAAATTGCAGCCCACTGTTTTTTAATCTATTTATTAAATTAATATTTTTTGGATTATCAAAAAAGGCTCTTATACTTAAAGCAACAGTTTCTCCTATATTTTCTGTGTTTTTTAATTTGTCAAAAGATGCATTAATAATATTATCTATATTTAAAAATTTATGGGCAAGGATTTTAGCCGTTGTTTCTCCAACGTGCCTTATTCCCAAAGCAAACAATACTCTTTCAAAAGGTACTTTTTTAGAATTTTCAATGCCTTGCAATATATTTTCAACTGTTTTTTCTCTAAATTTTACAGTTCTAATTTTGCCGTTATCATCGTGATATTTAATTTCAATACCAAGCAAATCTGATGGTTTTAAATCATACAGGTCGGCAACATCTTTAATGATACCATTTACAAGAAGCACAGCAATTTTATTTTCACCAAGACTTTGTATATCCATTGCCTTGCGACTAGTAAAATGCTCAATTCCTGCTTTTATTTGTGGAGGGCAATAAAGATTATTAGGGCAATAAAAGGCTGCTTCTCCTTCGGAACGTATAAGTTTTGTACCACATTCCGGGCAATATTCAATAAATTCAAACGGTTTAGCATCAGCAGGTCTTTGCTGTGAGTCATAACCAGTGATTTTGGGAATTATTTCGCCCCCCTTTTCTACATAAACTGTATCACCAATGCGAAGATCCAGTTTTTTGATAATGTCATCATTATATAATGAAGCACGTTTTACTATTGTACCTCCTAAAAGCACAGGTTGCAAATTTGCAACAGGTGTTACAGCTCCTGTCCTTCCTACCTGAAAATCTATTGACAATAATTTTGTTGATGCTCTTTCGGTTGGGTATTTATATGCAATAGCCCATTTAGGTACTTTTGCCGTATATCCTAACTCTGCCTGTTGTTTAAAAGAATTAACTTTTATTACAATACCATCAATATCAAAATACAATTGCTTGCGATTAAACTCCCATTCATCTATAAACATAAATATTTCATCTATACTTTTGCATTTAGCAATGTAATCTGAAATTTTAAACCCCCATTTTTTAGCTGCCATCAAACTGTCATAATGATTATTGAAAGGCAGATTATCGCCAAGCAAAAAATATAAAAAGCAATCCAGAGGTCTTTTGGCTACTTCGGAAGGAGAGAGTAATTTCAGACTTCCGGCGGTAGCATTACGGGGATTGGCAAAAGGAGGCTCCCCATTTCTTAATCTTATTTCATTCAGCCTTTCAAATCCCTTGCGAGGCATAAATATTTCGCCCCTTATTTCAAATTCTTCAGGTATATCATCTCCTTCTATTTGCAAGGGAATCGAACTTATCGTTTTTATATTTGCTGTTACATCATCCCCCTTTTCTCCATCTCCACGTGTAACCGCTCTTTCTAAAATTTTATTTTTATATGTTAAGGAAATAGCAACCCCATCAAATTTAAGTTCACATACATATTCAACATTTTCACCAACTGTTTTTTTTACTCTTTCATCAAACTCTCTGATTTCGCCTTTTGTATATGTATTTGGTAATGAAAGCATAGGATATTTATGGACAACAGTCTTAAATTCTTTCAACGGCTCTCCACCAACTCTTTGAGTAGGAGAATCAATTCTGAGATATTCAGGAAACTGCTTTTCCAGATCCGAAAGTTCCCTTAATAGAGTATCAAATTCATAATCACTGATTTCGGGTGATGCCAAAACATAATATCTGTAATTGTGATAATTAATTATTTTAATAAGCTCGTCTATCCTTTTTTTTGCAGTTTCTTTGTCCATTACTGAAAAATTCAATTCTCTTAAAGTTTGTAAAATTAAAAAATCATAACTGAATTAAGATTTTTTTGTTTAATATTTTACACAACTAACGAGCAGCATAATTTTTAGGATTTACAATTAAAGCAGGTATTTTTTTTGAATTATAAAACACTGCTTTGTCATTGGGATCCCATATTATTGAGGAAAGAAAAGATCTGGATTCACGCATTATTATAATTAAGCCCGCATCTATCGATTCAGCATATTTAACAT
>JAKIYJ010000143.1 GCA_022708585.1 Bacteroidota bacterium | reverse complement strand
AAAAATAATTAACGATTAAGCACCGTAATAAAGCGAATAAAATTAATAAAAGTGATTTAAATTATATTACATAAATGCGTAATTGTCAAAATTGCGGTACACCATTAATAGATGGAGCAAAGTATTGTCATAATTGTGGTAATCCTGATCCAGATAATGATTCAGGTATGCCAGGCGCATCTCTTCATAACAATGCTATAAAAAATTTTGATAATGACCTTGAAAAAAATGAACAAGGCAATATACAGATCAAGTTTTTTAATAAGAATTTTATAAATCGCAGAAATAAAATGCGAAGAACCTGGTTATTACTTTTAATATCTACATTGGTTATTATAATAATTTATATTGTTATTTACATATTATCAAAGAAATAAATTAAATATTATTAATATAAAACATAAAATTATGTCTTTTAATTTAAGAAATAGAAGTTTTTTAAAACTTCTTGATTTTAGCCCCGCAGAAATAAAGTATTTGCTTGAACTTTCAAAAGATTTAAAAAAGGCAAAATATGCAGGGACAGAGCAACAACAACTAAAAGGTAAAAATATTGCCTTATTGTTTGCAAAAGATTCAACCAGAACAAGATGTGCTTTTGAAGTAGCTGCTTTCGATCAAGGTGCGCATGTAACTTATATTGGACCATCTGGATCTCAGATGGGAAAAAAGGAAACTATGAAAGATACTGCAAGAGTACTGGGCAGAATTTATGATGCTATTGAATACAGAGGCTTTGGTCAAAAGATTGTTGAAGAACTTGCCTTATATTCCAATGTTCCTGTTTGGAATGGTCTTACTGATGAATTTCATCCTACACAGGCTCTTGCTGATGTTATGACTATGATGGAACATTGTGATAAACCTTTAAATCAAATTTCATATTGTTTTTCAGGTGATGCCAGAAATAATGTAGGAAATTCTTTGATGGTTATTGCTGCAAAATTAGGAATGGATTTCAGAGCGGCTGCTCCAAAACAATGCCAGCCTGATGAAAAATTGATTAATACTTGTCTGGAAATAGCCAGAGAAACTGGAGCAAAAATTACTATTACAGATGATATTGCAAAAGCAGTCGTGGGAGTAGATTTCATTTATACTGATGTTTGGCTATCTATGGGTGAATCAGAAGAAAAATGGGCTGAAAGAATTAAATTGTTGAAACCCTATCAGATTAATACTTCTGTAATGAAAATGACTGCTAATCCAAATACAAAATTTCTTCACTGTTTACCTTCATTTCATAATAGAGATACTACAATAGGAGAGATGATATATCAGCAATTTGGACTTGACGGTATGGAAGTTACGGAAGATGTTTTTGAATCACCTGCTTCGCTTGTATTTGAAGAAGCTGAAAACAGACTTCATACTATAAAAGCAGTAATGGTTGCAACATTGGGTAATTAAAATTTTTTTTTAAAAAGGAACTATAACATTTAAGGACAAGGGTTTTACTTTAATATTAAGTTCTTCTCCCAACTTTACAGGTTCACCGTCAATATGTATATAATCATTATGTGGTTGTATCAGTTTAACTTCCGATGCTTTGATAATTTCCATATGACGACTTTTATCAATAGCTCTAAAAAATAACAATTGAGCTAAAACTGGGGCTTCGATTAATGGGGCTTTGTTAAAAATACAAACATCGATAAGCCCGTCATTTATAGTGGCAGATGGAGAAATTGTTGCATTAAACCCAAATTGGTTGGAATTAGCAAAACTTACAAACAAAGCTTTGGTTTTTATAATAGTGTTATTTATTTCAATAATATATTCTTCTGGTTTATAACGAGGATATTCTCTAATAACAATATTAAGATATGCCCAAAATTCACGGGTTTTAATTTTTGAAAATTTTTTTGCTACAAAAGCATCGAAACCGACGCCAGCAATACTTATAAATAGTTTTTCATTAACTGTTGCTGTATCAATAGATCGTACATTGGCCGCATTAATGATATTAAGTGCTTTTTTAAAATTAAATGGAATGCCAAGATAATTAGCAAGTCCATTCCCAGTGCCACAGGGAATAATACCCAGGGGAATATTAGTGTTAACAAGCCCTTTCGCTACTTCATTAATAGAGCCATCGCCTCCAACAGCTACTGCTATATCACAATCGCCTTTTTCAGCAGCATTTCGACTGAGTTTAGTTGCCTCCCCAGACTCAGAAGTATAAGATATATAATATTCGTATTTGGATAAATCTAAAAATTCAGGAATGATTTTTTCAAAAACATTTTGCCGCCCCTGCCCTGATACAGGATTAATAATAAAATATATTTTTTTCTTCAACATAGTGTAATACATAATTTTTTTTGAATCGAATTTTAAATTTAATAACAATGATTGAGTCTGTTACAAAAAATCATTGTTATTTTGATTTTTTTTTGTAAAATAAATTAAAAATATCATAGATAAATTAATTAAAAATGTAGATAAATTTAATTAGAATAAAGTTAACTATTTACAATAATGAAATTTATACAAACCTTTAAAACATTTTGCGATCTCTCATCCTCGTTACAAACGAGGACGAGAAGGTGCCAAATTTTTTTAACAACATTATTTTAAAATAGAGCCTTTCTTTTTTAAATGCTAAACAAAATTATTTTATTTCACCAAAATGATAAAATTATGAAAAAATTTATATAATAATTTCTAATTTTATATCATTATAAATATATGAGTTATAACTGAATATTTTTTGTTGAAATTACTGTCAAATTATTGACACCTCAAAAGAAAAATAACCAATAAAAAGTTTTAAATTTATAGTCTTTTCTTTTGTTTATTTTGATTTATAAGATTTAATTTTTGCATTGCTGATTTATTTTCTTTGTTAATACAATAATTTTTTATAAATTTCCTCTAAAAAAACTTTTTTATGTGATTGTGTGTCAATTGAAAATTTACATGTATATTTGCATAAAAATATTTTAAAAATGCGATATTTAGATCCTAAAAATGATTTAACATTTAAGAAAGTTTTTGGTGAGCATCCACATTTGCTGAAAAGTTTTCTTAATGCCATAATGCCATTTAAAGAAAATCAACTTATTGTAGATTTGGAATACTTGCCTGTTGAACTTATTCCGGAAGTTCCATTGATGAAATATACTATTGTTGATGTAAGATGTAAAGACACAACAGGAAGGCAGTTTATTGTTGAGATGCAAATGTGCTGGACTGATGATTTTAAACAGAGAGTATTGTTTAATGCATCTATGGCATATGTTAGACAATTGGGCAAAGGTCAGGGTTACCGACTTTTACAACCGGTTTATGCAATAAGTCTGGTAAATGACATTTTTGAACCCGATACACCTCAATATTATCATCATTATCAAATTATACAAGTTGATGATATTAGTAAACACATGGAAGGGCTTGAATTTGTTTTTGTAGAATTA